>DATHEN010000535.1:0-4405 GCA_035318565.1 Polyangiaceae bacterium | reverse complement strand
CACCTGCTCGTCTCGGTTGTCGGTAATGACGAGCAGATGATCTCCGAGCAACGTCGGGGTGGAACCCGAACCGAGTGAGATGACCCCCGGTTTGGCTCGGGTTGCGCGCACATAGCCTTCACGAAACAGCTCACGCAAATGCGGAGCGGTCGGGCTGTAGGTAAACCCATACAGCGCGCGATCGGTGAGCACGAACACGCCGTCTTCTCCGACGGCCAGGCCATTTTCGATAATCTCCCCCTTGAGCTCACGCTGCTCGTGAGCGCCACTCAGCGGATCGAACACACCGAAGAGCGCCGAAGTCACGGCTGCGCCGGCCTCGTCCGCCTTTCCCAAAGTCATGTAAAACAGACGTCCCTGGTAGTCGGGCACCACGCTTGCGATCTTGTCGCGCGCGGGCGCGACGTAAGCGGAGAAGTCGTGCGTTTCTCGAGCCTCGAGCTGGTCGGACTCGCCGAGACCCACCCATTTCACCTGGTTCTCGCGGGTGATGGCGAGGAAACGACCGCGCTCGTCCATCACCATGTACCCGAGATCCAAAGGTAGCGCGATGATCTCCGGGATGGTCAGCTCGACGAGCGGGAAGGACGAGCGTTTCTCGAGCGTGTGTGCATCGAGCCAAGTGAGCTCGAAGGCGATCTTGCCATCGCGCGGCACGCCGCAGAAGGCATAGAAGCGATTCTGCCGATCGAACACGAAGTTGAGGCACGTGCCGATGTCGCCATAACGCATCGAGGTGACGACGGGATCGCGACCGAGCGGGGTCACGAGGTCGGTGACGTCCGAGTTGTACAGATCGATGTGAATCGATCCTTGTGGCGAGAGAAACGGATGCGGCACGACGTTTTTCGGCGCCAGAGGCCGAGCTACCGCGGGCGTGCCCACGAAGAACGGCGCGCCGTGTTCAGCGGGGTCGTCCAAAATGGGTTCGGCGCGGGCGAGCGCCGGCACGAACCCACACAGCAGCCCAGCACGCCAGCGTACGGCTTTGCTCATGCTCCGGCCCCGCCTCAGCGGCAGACGTCGCTGCCTTGGACCAGCACTTCACCGTCTGGCGTCTCGTCGGTAGCGACGAATTCCCAGATGTACTTCTCGGACTCCAGGGTCAGCAGCAGCACCCCGTAGCGACCGGCGATTTTCGCGTCGACATTGCCGCGGTGCAGCGTCTTCTCGAAGTCCTGATAAGGACGCGCGCCGCCGGTGCCCACGACGAACGAACGGATGCCCCGCTTCCCGTCCCGCTGGCCCGCTTTGTTCAGCGGAGCCAGCGCCTGAAAGTTGTGTTCGTGCCCTCCGATGACGATATCCACACCCGCGTCATAGAGCACGTTCCACACGGGAGCGACACCTTCCGAGTCGGCATGACGCGCGCCCTGCTGAAAGCGCGGATGGTGATAGTAAGCCAGCGTGCAGTCTCGGTCGTTGTCCGCCAAATCTTTCGCGAGCCAGCGACGCATGGGCGACGTGGGTTCACATGAGACCGCACCGCAGCCGTCACTGGTGTTGAGCGCGATGAAGTGCCAGTCGCCCATGTCGAAACTGTAATATCCGGCGTCTCGCACCCCAGCCGGGCCCGTGTCCTTACCCACACCATTGAAGTAGTCGAAGTAGCCGTACGCCCCGGAATTGTACTCGTGATTGCCGGGCACCGGTCGAGTGAGCTCGCGGATCTGCGGCTTGCCCCAGGTGGGGTGGTAGTAGCGCAGGAAGTCTTCGTACTCACCGGACGGATACTGCAGGTCCCCGACCAGCAGCACCGCTTTCACCGAGCGCTTGGCGATGAGCGTGCCGAGTAGCTTCGCGGTCGCGGCCTGCTGATTGCCCCGGCCCGCAATGTCCCCCGCGGCCGCGACGACCACGCGCTCGCCTTTGGGAACTTGCTGAGGCGCGCTGACGTGTGGGGTCTGCTCGGGAGTCGGGGTGCGTTGCTGCCGTCCCAAGGGGCGGCACGCGAGGGCACTCACCGCCAATATGCAGAGCAACGGACAACGCGACGCCATGGATGTCCGAGTAGCCTGGGCCCGCTTCTGTTCGAGTCAACGGCGCGAAAGTCGGATGTAAGCTGCCGTTTGGGAAACTCGCTCGAAGTGCTAAACCTTCGGCCAATGAAGCCCATCACCGGTTTATTCTTGGTCCTGTCAACCTGCACCGCGTGCTCGGCCACGCCGCCACCCGCGCCCGAAGCGCCTCCTCCGGTCGAGCCTGCCCCGGCCCCCGAGATGGCCTCGACGCCGCCCGCCCCGATTCAAGCATTGCCTCCCGATCCAGAGGCCGCAAAGAAGGCCGAGGACGCGAAGAAGCTCGCTGAAGACCGCAGCAAGCTCGCGAGCGATGTCGCCGCGGAGCGAGCGCGCTTCACGCCGGAGCTCAAGGATCAGGCGAGCACGCTCGCGCAACGCAAGTATCCCCATTTGCGCGCAGCCGTTGCGGCGGTTCTCAAGAGCCCGCACCGCGAACCGGGAAACCCGGAACGAGACGCCGCACGTCATCCGCTGCAGACGCTCGAGTTCTTCGGCGTGAAGCCGACCACGACCGTGCTCGAATACGGACCCGGCGAGGGCTGGTTCACGGAGATACTGGCGCCGGTGCTCGCCGCGCAAGGCAAGCTGCTGGTCACCTCTGCCGATCCGAATGGCCCGAAAGATCAACGCGCCACCTTCTACGGCGAGCGCACACGAGCGTTCCTCGACAAGTCACCCGAGCTGTACGGCAAAGTCGAAACGGTGATCTTCGACGACGCCAACCCGGACCTGAAACTGCAGGCGCCGGTGGACCTGGTGCTCGTGATGCGCGGCATGCACGGCTGGGTGCGCAACAACCGAGTGCCGCTCTGGCTCGCGGAGATTCACGAAGCGCTGAAGCCGAACGGTATACTCGGCATCGAGCAACATCGCGGAAAGCCGGACAGCGATCCTGCGGAAGCGACCAAGACGGGCTATTTGCCCGAGGCTTGGGTGATTCAGCAGGTGGAAGCAGCCGGCTTCAAGCTCGCCGCCAAGTCGGAGATCAACGCGAATCCGAAAGACACGAAGGATCACCCGGAAGGTGTTTGGGCATTGCCGCCAACCCTGCGCTTGAAGGACCAGGATCGGCAAAAGTACATGGCGATCGGCGAGAGCGATCGCATGACGCTGAAGTTCGTGAAGCGCGTCGCCCCTGCGGGCGCAAAATCCGCACCGGCGGGAGCGGAGAAACCAGGCGAGAGCTCCTAGTCTTTGCGCTCGAGCGAGGCGCGCGCGCCGGCATTGTGCTGTGAGCAGAATGCCGGCGCGCGCTTCCCTTCTACCCGAGGAAAGCTTGCCCCGATGAATGCTTCGAGCCGGGGAGTTGCTGATTGATTTGAGCTTGACGCGTCGCTAGTGTGGCAAGCTATGCGTTTACTCAAGCTGGCAATACCTGTGCTCGGACTCGGTGTGTTTGGTGCGTGTGGCAGTGATAGTGACGGCGGCGGCTGCCCGGACCTTTCCGGCACGTGGTCGGTGGACGGAACCTGTACAACAGGGCAATGCGAGCTGGACCAGAACGGCTGCAACTTCACTTTTAATTGTGACGACGGCAGAGAGCTGACTGGCCGAGTCCGCAACGATTCACTCGAGTTTTCGCAGGACGACGAGGACATCGAGTGTTCCGCGGAGCTGGACAAAGAGGGCGATCAGCCCGAAGACAGCGGCTCCTGCGAGACGCCCCAGGGGGAGTGTACCTTCAGCGCTCAGTGCGAGTCGGGAGACTGTCTGGAAGCCAGCGGCGGTACCGGTGGCGGTGGAGGTACCGGCGGCTCAGGTGGGCGCGGCGGCAACGCGGGCACGGGTGGTAGCGGCGGCAGCGGCCCCGGCTCCGATTGCGAAGTGGGCGCCGTGGGAGTGTGTAGCTGCCTGGTCGGCACGGCAGAGGAATGTGCGGAAGGCGACGAAGAGATCCTCGCCGCTGCATGCGAAGATGGAGAACCGGACACGGAATGGATCTCTTGCTTCGCCGACTATGTTGGCGAGTCGTGCGCAGACGCGGCAGCAGCATGTATCGATGAGGAACCCGTCGCGCCGTAAGAACCGGCGGCGGGACATCATGGCGCCACGTCGAGCGCGAGCGTCATCGTCAACACGACGGTGACGCCGCCGACTTGGCGCGAGCTTCTCACGACCGTGGAAGCGCCCTCGGGCGCTTCGCCTGGAGTACTGCGCGTGAGCTCGGACGTGTAGCTGCGCTGGTGCCGGCGCATATCCCAGCCGAGGGACAGGCGTGCTCCCACCCGAACTCCGACGGGCTCGAACGCGCGATCGGACACGCCAACGCGAGCGCACACCACGGGGGTCGAGAGCCGATAGTCCCCGAGCGTTCCGCCGGGCGTGTCGTGGCGATAGCTGCGGCGCGCCACGCCGAGCCCGAAGTCGAAATCGGGGCTGCTGGG
>DATHEN010000534.1:0-3931 GCA_035318565.1 Polyangiaceae bacterium | reverse complement strand
GGCAGGCTACGTCGGCGCGGGCACCGTCGAGTTCGTCGCTGATCGCGCGGGTCAGCTGTACTTTCTCGAGGTCAACGCGCGCTTGCAGGTCGAACACCCTGTTACCGAGATGCGCACGGGAGTCGATCTGGTGGAGCTGCAGCTACGCGTCGCTGCGGGCGAAGCGCTCCCGGAAGAGCTCGCCGCTCCGGATTTCCGGGGCCATGCCATCGAGGTACGTGTCTACGCAGAAGATCCCGCCAAGCAATTCATCCCCCAGCCGGGTCGGATCCAGCGCCTGGTGTGGCCCCAAAGCCAGCCGGGGCTGCGCATCGACACGGGAATCGTCGAAGGTTCCGAGATCACGGCCTACTACGATCCGCTGCTCGCCAAGGTCGTGACCCACGGCCGATCGCGGCAGGAAGCGCGCGAGCGCATGCTAAGGGCTCTCGAGGAGACCGAGCTCGAGCTCGTGGGACCCAAAGGGCCGCGCGCTACTAACCTCGAGTTCTTGAAGACCATCTTGCGAGATTCTCGGTTTACATCGGGCGACTACGACACCGCTCTGGCCGAATCGCTGGCCCGGCGCTGAGTTCCGGCCGGTGCGTCTGCGCCGGTTCCGATTGTGGTCGGCCGGTGAACTCACTAGACGAAGGGGACGGCGTGCTTCGCCGGCCACTGGGCCGGTGATCGCACGATTCGCCTGAGCAGCCCCGAATGCCCGAGTTGCTGATGCCAGACGAGCTGGAGCGGGCCGCCCGCTCGTGGATCGCCGGTGATCCCGATCCCATCACTCGCTCGGAGCTCCAGCAGCTCCTGGAAGACGGCCAGCGGGCGGAGCTCGGCGAACGTCTGGGCCGCAGCCTCGAATTCGGCACCGCAGGGCTGCGCGGGATCGTCGGCGCAGGGCCGAACCGCATGAATCGCGCAGTCGTCATCCGCACGACGCGCGCTCTCGCCGAACACGTGCTGCAGCGTGTGCCCGATGCGCGCAGCTTGCCCGTGGTGCTCGGCTACGATGCCCGACTCTCGAGCCGTAGCTTCGCAGAAGACACAGCCGGGGTGCTCGCTGCTGCGGGCTTGTCCGTGCGCTATTTCGAAGCTCCCGTGCCCACGCCGCTGGTCGCGTACGCGGTGCGCGCGCTCGGTGCGAGCGCCGGGATCGTGATCACGGCGAGTCACAATCCGCCGGAGTACAACGGCTACAAGGTGTATGGGCCGAATGGCGCGCAGATCATCGCACCCGCGGACGCTGAGATCACGACGCGTAGGACGGGCATCGAGAGCGCGGCGAGCGTGCCGCGCGTGGCGGGTGTGCTCGACGGGCAGCATCCGGGCGCGGCTCCCGTCCCCGAGTCCCTCGCCGAGCGCTATCTGGCGGAGCTCGCGGCGCTGATCCCGCGTTCCACGCTGCAGCGTGACTTGAAGATCGTTTACACACCGCTGCACGGGGTAGGGGGTGAGTGGGTAGAGCGTGCCTTGCGCTATTTCGGCTTCGAAGCGCTCGAAACAGTGTCCGCGCAGGCAATGCCCGATGGCCTTTTTCCCACCGTGCGCTTTCCGAATCCGGAGGAACCGGGCGCGCTCGATCTAGCGCTCGGGCTCGCGCAGGAAACGAAGGCGGAGCTCATCGTCGCGAACGATCCGGACGCGGATCGGCTCGCGGCCGCCGTGCCGACGGCGACGGGCCGCTGGCAGGTGCTCACCGGCAATCAACTCGGCCTGTTGCTCGCCGATTTCGCGCTCTCGAACGCGGCTTTCGTCGCCAAACCGCTGGTGGTGTCCTCGATCGTCTCTTCACCGATGCTCGCGAGTGTCGCTGCGCGGCATGGAGCGCACTTCGAGCAGACGTTGACCGGCTTCAAATGGATCTGGAACGCCGCTCTCGAGCTGGAGCTGAGCCGTGGCCTCTCCTTCGTGTTCGGCTACGAGGAAGCACTGGGTTACTCGCTCGGTCATCTGGTGCGGGACAAGGATGGCGTGAGCGCTGCCGTGCTTTTGTGTGAGCTCGCCGCGCGCTGCAAAGAGCGCGGTATGACCCTGCTCGATCGCTTGGCCGAGCTGTATCGTGAGCACGGCCTGTGGGTGAGCGTGCAAAAGAGCATCGTGCGGCCGGGCGTGCGTGGAGCCGAAGAAATCGAACAGGCTCTGGCCGGGCTCTTGCAAGCTCCGCCCGAAGCTCTCGCCGGACGACGTGTTCTCGAGGTCACGGACTACTCACGAGGCGCCGAGTTGCGACCGCACTGGCTGCCGCAAACGGCGCTCGGCGCGCTCGATCTGGAAGGCGGTGCGCGCGTGCTAGTCCGGCCGAGCGGCACCGAGCCGAAGCTCAAAATCTACGTAGATCTAGCGGTAAGCGTGCGCTCGGACGAGACGATCATTGCACGAAATGAGCAGGCGCTGACCGAAGCGAACGCGATTGCCGAACAGACGGCGCTCGTTATGGGTTTTCACTGAGCAACGAATCTGCGAAAACGCGGAGCATCGATAACGACAGGAGCAGTTCCCAATGCGAAAAATTGCGAGTGGTATGCTGGGTGCGGCGCTGGTTTTCAGCGCGAGCGGAGCCTTTGCGCAGGCCTTCGGCGCAAAGGGCACACCAGCGATTTCTGCGGATCGCCTGTTTGGCTTCAGCATCACGAACGAGACGCTCGAGTTTCCGGCGCCCGTCGGAGAACGCGAGGCAGACACCACCGTATTCGGCTTCGGCTGGCAGGGCGGTGCGCGGCCGAGCCCGTACGAGGTCCCCAGGCTGGCGTTCGACTACTTCCTAGTGGATAGTCTCTCCCTCGGCGGCTCCATCGGCTACGCGAGCATCTCTACCGAGTTCGAGCCAGGAGACGGCGAGGCGGAAGGCAGCGCCTTCGTTATTGCGCCGCGCGTCGGTTACGTGTGGAACTTCAACAACTGGGCCGCGTTCTGGATCCGCGGCGGATTCACCTACCATTCATTCAGCTACGGCGACGATGACGACGCAGAAGAGAACGCGTTTGCGCTGACCATCGAGCCCACCTTCGTGCTTTCGCCGACGGCGCACTGGGGCTTCGTGCTCGGACCCACGCTGGACATCGCTTTCACGGGCGAGCGCGAGGTGGGCGGAGCGGATCCGGACCTCAGCTACACCAGCATCGGCATCCTGCGCGCCGGCCTGATCGCCTGGTTCTGAGCTCAGTCGCTCGTGTCGAAGGGCACGAGCTCGGACGATTGCAGATCCGCGATGACATCGCGGATCTGCGTGCCGATTTCCGCCTCGGTCCCCACCACCGAGATCAATAGATCGCGCGGCGAGATGCGGGCGCGGATCGCGGCGTTGGCTTCCTCGAGTGTCACGGCCTGCACGCTTTCCACGTATTGTTCGTGGTACCCCGCGGGCAGGTCGAAGAGCTCCGCGTCCAAAGCCAGGCTCACGCGCTTGGCCGCCGTGTCGATCGCGAACGCGTGTGAGCGGACGAGATAGCGCTTGGCCCAGGTCAGCTCCTTGGCCGTGATGCCCTCGTTGCACCATTGCTCCAGCATCTCGAGCTCGAGCTGAATACACGCGGCCGCGTCGCTCGCCTTGGGGAAGGTCCACATGCTGAAGGCCTGGCGGCGCCGGTCGTAGGGCAGGTCCGAGTAAGCGCCGTAGGACCAGCCGCGCTCGGAGCGAATGCGCTGGGTCATGCGCGCCGTGAACGTGCCCCCGAACACGGTGTTGGCCACGTGCAGTGCGGTGTGATCGGCGTCGTGGGCGTGCGTTCCAAGCGTGCCGATCAGAATCTGCGTCTGCGTGCGTTCGGGCTTGTCCACGAGCACCAGGTGACGGCCCGGCCGCTGGCTGGGCTCCGGCACCGTGTCCGTGCGCGGGGCACCGCCAGGTAGCGCGGTCGCGATGCGCTCGGCGAGCTCGCGAGCGCGCGCGGCTTCGATGTCGCCCGCGAAGGCAAACACCAGATTGCTGGAAACCCAGGTGCGC
>DATHEN010000533.1:0-4899 GCA_035318565.1 Polyangiaceae bacterium | reverse complement strand
ACCATTCTTTTCGCGCAGTGCGTCGGCGAGCTTGCGCCTGGCCCGTGAGAGCCGCGAGCGCACCGTGCCGACGGGGATCTGTTCGATGCGTGCGACTTCCTCGTAAGACATGCCCTCGATTTCGAAGAGTACGAGAGGGCCACGAAATTCGGGTTCCAGCCTGCGGATCGCAGCCCACAGCTGCGCGGCTTCGCGACGCTGGTCGATCGCATCGTCCGGTCCCGTCTGCGCTTCGGGCAGCTCGTCGCTCAAAGGCTCGTAAAGGTGGGCGGTGCGAACGGCACGTGTTCGATGGTGATCGATGCACACATTGCGGGTCACTGTGTACAACCAAGTCGCCAGCGCCGATTGAGCTTGGAACGAAGGCAATGACTGGAAAGCCTTGAGCAATGCTTCCTGCGCCAAGTCATCGGCATCCTGCCAGCTCCGCGAAAACGAATAGGCAAAGCGGCGGATCGATTCGAAGTGCGGCCGGACGAGCTCCGTGAACGCGCTCGCATCACCGCGCTGAGCCCGCTGGAGCAAGTCTCTATCCAAAGCGCACACCGTTGTCGGTTTGTCGTTCGGCGAGCTGCGGTCGTCGAAGGTTTCTACATCGAGCGTACGGTTCTCGTCATGCGCTTGCCACGTGTGAAGGGACCGAGCTTTCAGCACAATCAGCGCACGAGGCCTCGGGAACTTTCGCCGTGCGGTACCCGTCTCACGAACAGCTCCCTGGAGAGCTGAGTAGAAGGAGCACTTCATCATGCAGTCGAAAAACACCGTGAAGGTCTTGCTGATTGCGGCGGCGTTGATCGCGCCTGCCCGCTTTGTCTCTGCGGACGAAGTCGTGCCGCGAGTCGATATCGAGCGCAGGCAAGACGACGGCGCGCAGCGTCCTGCGAGCCCGGAAGACGCAAAGGCTCGAAGCAGGGCCGACGCGGACCACGGCAAGGCTGACGCGGACCACGGCAAGGCCCACGCGGACCACGGCAAGGGGCGGCCGGACACTTCCGAGCCTGGCGCGAAGGGCCAAGCGGTCGCTTCCGAGCATCGCAACGCTCACGGCGAAGCCGGATACCAAGCTGCGATGGAACGTCGCGAGGCGGCCCGCGCGCGACACGACGCAGCACTCGGTCGGCGCGATGCCGCTCGCGAGCGACGCGAAGCGGCCAAGGAGCACCGCGCTGCCGGCGAGGAGCGCAAGCAGGGAGCGATGGAACGTCGCGACGCTGCGCACGGCCGCTCGGAGAGCGCCCGCGAAGCGCACGCCCCGGCTCGCTGAGGCAGGCCCGCTAGCCAGCCATTGAACGCACCTCCGTGCTGGCCTCAGCGGCCGGTGCGGAGGTGTTTCCTTTCAGGCACTGCAACGTGCAGGGCCAAACCTGCTTCGGCCCCGCCACCCGGTAGAAAATCGGAGCGCCTCTCGGTCGCTCCACCGGCGCCCCGGAGTCGATCGTCGAGCGTCGCGAGGTCACTGCCGCTCATGTCCTGCGACGTCCGCTGTTGGGCGATCGAAGAGACGCCGCGCGGGTTCCTCAATGCTACGTTCCGTCCTCTAAACCAGGCTCTCGGGGCCGGGAGGAAGCTGCCGTGAAAACGCGAACCACCATCGAGCGCAGGCAGTTCCTCGCCGGCCTTGCGGCGGCGCCGCTGGCCGTCGGCTGCAGCACCGTACGCTCCGCCACGCCCGCGGCAGCCGTGGTCGCGCCGGCGGACGTCTGGGCACGCGTGCGCGCGGAGTTCACGCTCTCGCCCGACTGGCTGCACTTCGCCGGCTTTCTGCTCGCATCGCATCCGCGCCGGGTGCGCGAGGCGATCGAGCAACACCGCCGCGGCCTCGACGACAACCCGCCGCTGTACCTGGATGCGCACGAGGCGGACCTCTCGCCGATCCTGAAGCCCGCGGCCACGTACATGGGCGTCGCGCCGGAGCAGATCGCGCTCACCGACAGCACGACCATGGGACTCGCCATGCTGTACCACGGCCTGCCGCTGCGCGCGGGCGACGAAGTGCTCACGACCGCGCACGATCATTACTCGACGTACGAATCGCTGCGCCTCGCCGCAGAGCGCAGCGGCGCGACGGTACGCAAGGTCCCGCTCTACGAGGCCCCTGCCAAGGCCACGGTCGCCGGGATGGCGGGCGCGATCGAGCGCGCGCTCGCGCCGGCGACCAAGGTCGTGGCCATCACCTGGGTTCATTCCGGCACGGGCGTGAAGACGCCGGTGCGCGCGATCGCGGACGTGATCGCGCGCGCCAACGCCGCGCGCACGCCCGAGAACCGGATCCTGCTCTGCGTCGACGGCGTGCACGGCTTCGGCGTCGAAGGCACGACCATGCCGGAGCTCGGCTGCGATTTCTTCGTCGCCGGCACGCACAAATGGATGTTCGGTCCGCGCGGCACCGGTGTGATCTGGGGCCGGCCCGAGCTGTGGCCGTCGCTCTGCCCGACCATCCCCGCCTTTGCCTTCGCGTCGTACATGGCGTGGATCCAGGGTGCACCGCAGCCGCCGGTCTCAGCCGATCTGATGAGCCCCGGCGGGTTCCACTCGTTCGAGCACCGCTGGGCGCTCGGCGAGGCGTTCGAGTTCCATCTCGAGATCGGCAAGGCTCAGGTCGCCGCGCGCATCCACGAGCTCAACCGCCAGTGCAAGGCGGGCCTCGCGGCGATGAAGCACGTCACCTTGCACACCCCGATGGCCGACGACGTCTCGGCCGGTATCATCACGTTCGAAGTCGCAGGCCTCAAGCCCGATGATGTCGTCAAGCGCCTGCACGCCAAGCGCATCGTTGCGAGTCAGACGCCGTACGCGACCACCTACGCGCGGCTGGCGCCGGGGTTGTTGAACTCACCGCAGGACATCGAGACCGTTCTGCGCGAGGTCCGGGCGCTGGGCTAGGGCGCTGGCGGAGCGTTGATTCAGCTGGAGGCGCCCGCGATGGCTCCGTTGCCCGCGGATGGGGACCCGCGGCGCGGGCCCAAGGGAGTGAACTTGTTTACATCTGGCTGTGGCCCGGCACGTCCGGATACTGCAGGACAACAGGCATGGACACGCGTCATCTGATCGAAGGCATCGTCCAGCAGACCACCGTCTTGATCGCGCAGATCTCGACTGCCGCCGGGCTGCGGGCGCCGCTGGCAAGGGTGGCCGATCAGGTGTTCCTCGAGCTGGCGCGCGAGTTTGAGGCCCAAGGCGTGGGCCGCAAGGTGGTCGCCGACATGTTCGGGCTGGCGCTGCGCACGTACCAGAAGAAGGTCGCGCGGCTGAGCGAGAGCGCGAGCGCGACGGTCACGTGATCCGGGAGCAACGTCAGGAAGGCGACGTGCTGCTCGCGCGCGAGCTGTTGATCCCGGTCGGCGCAGAGCAGGGCTGGGAGAGCGCGGTGCTCGATCACTTCAAGGCGGTGGCCTCGGCGATCGGCGCCAAGGTCCGCAAGGCCAAGCCGCGCGCCGAGCTGGCGGACAAGATCGGCGGCTCGACCTTGAGCTTCGATTTACATCCGGGACATCCGCACGAGCAGCTCGTGTATGGGCTGTTACAGCGCATGCGCAACGACGTGAACGCGCTGTGGGACGAGGTGACTCGCTACAACCGCGAGCACCCCGTGCCGGAGGATCAGCAGATCCGCGTGTATTTCTATCTGGGGCAAGGCATCGAGGACAGTTCGGCGGACGGGGCCGACGAGGTTACGGAGGAAGCGCGATGAAGGGGCAGCACGAGATGGCATGGACGCGTGAGCCACACTCGGTGAGCAAGCTGTTGAGCAAGCTGGCGACCCACAGCGCAAATCAGGCGGTGCTGGCGCTAGTCGCGCTGGTCGCGCTGGCCTGCTTGTGCAGCTGCGGGCTGTCGCACAGCGAGTCCAACAGCAACACCAGCTGGCTACGGCAATGCGACGCGAACGCGCAGTGCGGCAGCGGGCTCGAATGCGTGTGCGGGCGCTGCACGCGTGCCTGCAACACGGCCGAGCAGTGCGGCGACGACCTGCCCGGCGCCAGCTGCAAGCCCACCAGTGAGCAGCCAGCCGCCGCGAGCTGTCACGGCACGGCCGAGCAGAGCGCGCAGACCTGTGCGCTTGGCTGTCGCTCGAACGACGACTGCGCGGAGGTCGGCGGCGCGCTGGTGTGCCGCAGCGGCTACTGCACAGCGAACGAAGCGCGCGGCATCGACGGCGGCCCCGTGAGTATCGGCCAGCCGGACGCAACACCAGGCGGCCCCGATCCGATCGGCGGCGACCGCGGTCTCGGCAACGACGCGGGTCCCACGCGCGACGCCGCGGTCGGCTCGGACGCGGGCGCAAACGAATGCCCCAACGGCATGGTCGTCGTGACGGCCTCTGACTGCCTGCAGGATGACGCGTTCTGCATCGAGTTGCCCGACGGTCGCTGGTGCACCGGTGTCTCGGCGTCCGAATGTCCCGCGGGCGCCGTTCCGATCGCACCCGATGTGCCATGCCCCGGCGGCTCGAACTGCTGGAATGTCGGCTTCGCCTTGCGCTGCCAAACTCCGGCGTTGATGACGATCCAGCAATGCACCGACGTGCGCGGCCGGCCAGTGCTCGATCCAGGGGACGGCCGCTTGTTCCGCAGCGGTTGCCCGATGGGGCGAACGGTGATCGGGATGTTCGAGGGCGGCGAAGGCGGGCTGTGCTGTGCGCTCGAAGCCGAGGACTGCAACGCGGACAGCGTGACCTATCAATCAATCGTCTGCGACACGGTTTTTCTCTATCATTGGGCGGGCGACAGCTGCGCTGCGTACATGGGTTGCTGCACGGGCGAGGATTGCGACAAAGCGACCACCAGCGAAGCCGACTGCGAGCAGCAGCACGCAGGATGCAAGGTGATGGCCAAGCCGTGCGGCGGCTTCGCGGGCGATACGTGCAGCAACGACGAGTACTGCGCGTACTACGCGGAC
>DATHEN010000532.1:0-3586 GCA_035318565.1 Polyangiaceae bacterium | reverse complement strand
CTCGGCTATCTGGTGACCGAGCGTCCCAAGCGCCGGTTGCCGATCGTGGCGGCCGCAGCTTCGAAGGACAAGCTCGTGCGCGTGGGGATGATCGACGGCAACGGCCACTTCAAGCTGGTGCTGTCTCTGGAGGCGGCTCTGCCCGAGCTCTACGACCTGCGCAGCTTCGACCCGGACGCGCGAACGCTGGCGGACGTACACTCCGCGCAGACGCTGAAAATGCTCAAAACCCTGATGCGTTCACCGGTATTTCCGCGCGCTCCGCAGGACTTCGAGCCGAGCCTACATTGACAGGCTAGGCTTTGCAGCCGATGCACGGGTTTCGTTTGCTCGCTGTGCTGGCCCTGCTGAGCGTGGGCTGCGCGTCAGATTCGCGGGCAACGCACGGCGAACGTGACGCGGCAGACGCGGGGATCGCCGATGCGCGCTCCGATGTGACGGACGCCGCCGGCGAAGAAACGCCGGACGGACCTGCCGGTGACGAGCTGCTCTCGCAAACGGGGCTGTTCGAGGACATGCAGAGCGAGCGGCTTGCTTCCGGCGTGGCGCCTTATCAGCCGCTCTACGAGCTTTGGTCGGACGGCGCGCAGAAGCGCCGCTGGCTTTATTTGCCACCGGGCACGCGAATCGACACCTCGGACATGGATCACTGGGTGTATCCAGTGGGCACGAAGCTCTGGAAGGAATTCGTACGCGACGGCGTGCGCGTCGAAACTCGGCTCTTGCACAAGCGCGCAGCGGATTCGAGCTCGTGGACCATGCTCGCCTACCGCTGGAACGCGGAGCAGAGCGATGCGATCGCCGTGCCGCGCGGCCAGAGCGACGCATCCGGCACTCAGCACGATATCCCTTCTCAGACCGACTGCGCGACGTGTCACGACAACATGCCCGATCGCGTGCTGGGCGTGAGCGCGATTCAGCTCTCTCACGATCTGCCCGGGCTGACCTTGCAGGCGCTTTCCGGCCAGGGGCGGCTCACGGCAGCAGCGCGTGCTGGCGGCTATCCAGTGCCGGGCGGCGAAACGGAGCGCCGCGCGCTCGGCTACCTGCACGCCAACTGTGGCAATTGTCACAATCCCACGTCAGCGGTCTTCAGCAGCGTGTGTTTGGATCTGTGGCTTTCGACGAGCGCTCTGGCTACGGTCCGTGAGACCTCGATTTTTGCGAGCAGCTACGGCGTACGCGTGAGCAGCGCGTCGGCGCCGAGCGGGGTGGATTGCCGTCTCACGGGCAAGAGTCTGGCGAACAGCTCGCTGTATACACGCATGGGTGTGCGAGATTCGACGCAGATGCCGCCCCTGGCGAGCGAACGGATAGACGACGCGGGGCGTGCGCTGGTAGCGGCGTGGATTGGCACGCTGACGGCGCTGGGAACGTGCAGCGGGGACTGCGGGGCGCCCGTCGACGCGGGCGGGGAGTAGTTCTGCGACGATTTCGGGCTTCGGCTCGGGCTTTGCGACGGCTCTTCCAGGGGTTATAACGGCGCATCATCGACCCTGGAGGGACGCGACAATGGGAGAACTCATCGAGATCGTGCGGCCGGACGGCAAGAGCTGTCCTGCGTATTTGGCGCTGCCGAGCGCCGGTAAGAACGCACCGGCCATCGTCGTGATCCAGGAATGGTGGGGGCTCAACGATCAGATCAAGAAGACGGCCGATCGCTTTGCAGAGGCGGGGTATCGGGCTCTGGCGCCCGATCTGTTTCGCGGCAAGCTCACCCTGGACGCGGGCGAAGCCAGTCACATGATGAACGAGCTGAACTTCCCCGACGCCGCGGAGCAAGACATCCGCGGATGCGTACAGCACCTCAAACAGCACGCTGTCACCAAGGTTGCCGTGGGCGGCTTCTGCATGGGGGGCGCGCTCACGTTGCTCAGTTTGTTGCGTGTTCCGGAGGCGGACGCCGGCACGTGCTTTTACGGCATTCCTCCGGACTCTGTCGGAGATTTTTCGCAGATCAAAAAGCCCCTCATCTGCCACTTCGCCGAGCGGGACGACTGGTGCAACCCCAAGCTCGTCGGGTCTCTCGAAGAGAAACTCAAGAAGGGCGGCGTGGACTACCAGCTGTACTGGTACGCCGCCGACCACGCCTTCATGAACGAGAAACGGCCCGAAGTGTACGACCCCAAAAACGCGCAGTTGGCGTGGGATCGCACGCTGGTGTTCTTGAAGAAGAAGATCGCGTCGGCGTAGCGTGTGAGGCATGCCTTCACGCGAGCCAGCGCTGTACGTGCCGAGCGTCTTTCGAGAGACCGAGACCACGCGGCTCTTCGAGATCATCGAGCGCTACAGCTTTGCGACGCTCGTCACGGCGACGGCTGAGGGCCCGCTCGTTTCGCATATCCCGTTCTCGTTGGATCGGGAGCGCGGCGAGCGCGGAACGTTGTACGGGCATGTGGCGCGTGCCAATCCGCACTGGCGGTATCTCGAGCCGGGCAGCGGCACGCGCGTCATTTTCACGGGGCCGCACGCTTACGTATCGCCGTCCTGGTACGTCCCCAGCCCGGACAACGTACCGACCTGGAACTATGCGGTGGTTCATGCGACAGGCCAGGTGAAGCTCCTTGCGGACGGCCGCGCCACGCTTCAGATCTTGAAGCGTCTGGTCGAAGCTCACGAATCGCGCTCGGACTCGGCGTATACCGTCAACGTGGACGATCCGGTGCTGCAGGGCGTGGCAAAAGGCGTCGTCGCTTTCGAGCTGCAAGTCACGGAGCTCGAGGGAAAGTTCAAGTTGAGTCAGAACCGCCCGGAGCTCGATCGTCTGAGTGTCGTGAAGCAGCTCGGGGCGAACGCAGACCCCGCGATACGCGAGGTCGCAGAGCTGATGCGCCGGCTGGACTGAATGCTCAGGCGTGCGGTGGGGCGCGTGAGCTCTTGCGCTTCTTTTCGTGCGCGCTGGCACACGCGGCCAACACCAGGAATGCGAACGCGATCAGACCGAAGAACGCGGGCTGGCCGATGTTGCCGAGAGCGTAGGGATGATCGGCCGCGCCGGCTCTGTCCGGAATCTCGGCGATGGTAACCGGTGCCGGCTGTTTGACCGGCGCGCTGATCGAGTACGTCACGGGTCGCCCATAGCGTTACGCCCCCGGGGCCGAAGGCGTCAAGGCGTCGAGCTCGCTCAGCGAGAGCTCGGCTTCGCGCGCCACGGCCGCGTCCGGATCGTGGCAGGCGCGCTCGAGGGCCGCGTGGGCTTCGGGGCCACCGAGTCTACCGAGCGCCCAGGCCACGTGCTCGCGAACGAGCGCACGCGGGTCGCGCTCGAGCGCGCGAACGAGAGCCGGCACCACTTCGGCCTGACCGGAGTTACCGAGCCCCACGGCGGCATTGCGGGCGAGCTGTGTGCGAGAAACCCTGCGCAGGGCGGAGTCGCGCACGAGCCTGCGGTAACCCGACGAAGTGAGCTCGAACAGCGAGAGCAAGCTGAGTTCTTCGAGCTCGGGGCGGATTTCCAGCTCCGGCGCGCAGCCCTCGGCGCCCTTGGAGGCGTTGAAGGGGCATACGGCTTGGCAGACGTCGCAGCCGAATACGCGATTGCCAATCAGAGCGCGGAGCTCGCGCGGAATGGAGCCCTTGAGCTCGA
>DATHEN010000531.1:0-11713 GCA_035318565.1 Polyangiaceae bacterium | reverse complement strand
CAGCTCGTCCATTGGCACCAGCGGGATGTCGCAGTTCGGGCAGCGTTGATGCTCGCCTGGGGCGAACAGCTCACGGCAGAATGGGCAAGCCAGAAAGTTCCCCATTGGCGGAAGAGCATAGCCCAGGCAGCGGCTGAGCCTGGCTCCGCGCGCGTGACGCGGCGCGTTGTGGCTTGGACAGCGCTGCGGGCTTTGGCTAGCCTCCTCGGCGTGGACGACGTGCGCAGGCGCATTGCCGAACTGTTCGGGCTTCCGGCAGATGCGGCGCACCTGGATGAAGCGCTGACGCACCCGAGCTACGCGAACGAGCGCCGCACCGTCGTCGACAATCAGCGGCTCGAGTTTCTCGGGGACGCGGTGCTCGGCTTGTGCACCAGCGAGATTCTCGTGCAGCGCTTTCCGGATGCAGACGAGGGCAGCCTGACCCGCCTGCGCTCGCAGCTCGTGAACGCCGACGCGCTGGCCGGCTGGGCGCGCTCCGAGGACCTGTCGGCGGGTCTGCGACTGGGACGAGGAGCGGGTCAGAGCGGCCTGGGCAACAGCACCAACGTGCTCGCGGACGCGGTGGAAGCGTTGATCGCCGCGGCGTACCTGGACGCGGGCCTTCCGGCGGCGCGCCTCGCCTGCGCGCGTATCGTGGAAGCGGGTTTGATTTCGCTGGAAGCCGCGGGCGCGCGCGATCCGAAAAGCGAGCTGCAGGAGCGCTTGCAAGCAGGTGGCGGAGATCCGCCCGCCTATGAGGTCGTTGAAAGTGGTGGACCGGCGCACGATCGCTGGTTCACCGTGCGCGTGCGCGCGCTGGGACGAGACCTGGCGGAAGGCAAAGGCCGATCGAAGCGGCTCGCGGAGCGCGCAGCGGCTGCGGCGGCGCTGGAGCTGCTGATCCCTCTCGCCCCCGCCGAGCAGCCTACCGAATAGCTTTGCCATGCATGCACTGAAGTCTTCGAAGCTGAGCACGCCCGAGACCTTGTCGCGGAGGAGCTGCGCCGCAGCGCTGGCGCTGCTCGTGCTCACGCGCGCCCCGCAGGCGTGGGCCGGCAGTTACCTCGATCGCGCAGCGCTTTTGATCGCGCAAGCTACCCGCGAATCGGACTACTTGCGCGCGCGGCTCGGGGACCGCGAGCTGTGCCAGCTCGTCCACGACTTGGCGAGCTCCCGCGTGCGCGCCGCGGGCGGCATGACGGTGCCCAAGGAAGTCGCCCAAGCGCATCCGCATTTGCTCTTGGTGCTCGAAAACTACGAGCGTGCAGCGGCGTCAGCCGTCGATGGACGCGCACAGAAGTTTCTCGTCTATCAGGTGCGCGCGCGCGATGAAGAGCGCGTGCTGCGTGGCGTGCTCAAGCAGCTCGGCTGGTCGCTGCCCGAGTCGGGCAGTCAGCGGTAGCCTCGGTCGCCCTTCTCCGGCTCGGAACGCGCACGGCGTCGCGGCAAGATCCCCGGGCGCTGCCGCTCCGCGACGTCCCCGAAGGCGTCCACGCCGACATACTGCAAGAGCTCGTAGTCGACGTCGCGGACCTGGCTTTTCCGCAGCTGTGCCTCGAGTTTTTCGAAGCTTTTCTCGAGTTTTTCGCGCGCCAGAAGCTGGCCGATGGCGGCGCTTTCTTGCTCGAGAGTGCGCTTGACCGCGGGCAAGCTGCCGCGTCTCCACACCACGGCCCAGCGTTCCCCTTCACGAATGGGTTCCGGCACGAGCTCGCCGTCACGTACCTTGTCCGCTGCCGCGAAGAGCACGGGATCGACGCGCAGCTCGGGCACGTCCGTGCTGCCGTCCGCGCGCACGAAGCCGAGATCCCCGTCCCGGAGATGCGTCGCCTTGTCTTCCGACTTTTCGCGCGCGAGATTGTTCCACTTCTTCACGCCCTCGGGACCGCGCGCTTCGGTGAGGATGCTCTTTGCAAGCGTTTCGTCGCGCACCGCAATGCGCCAGATGCGCAGTCGCGGCGGAGTTTCGAAGCGCGCGCGCTGGGTCTCGTAGTACTCGCGAATCGCCTGCTCGGAGACAGCGCCGCGCTGGCTGAGCTCCTGGGTGAGCTCGCCGGCCAGGGCTTGCACCTGGATTCTCTGCAGCGATTCACGCAACTCCGGACGGGCGCGCAAGCGCAGACGATCGGCTTCCTGGTCCGCGGCCAGCTCGGGCACGAGCACGCGTTCCACGAAATTGCGGCGAATTTCTGCGGGGGTGTCACCGAAGCTGGCCAGCTGAAAGCTCGGCAGAGCGTGCAGGCGGCGCGTGGCCTCCGCGGCGTCCAGGCTGGCGTTTCCCACACGCACCAGGGCAGCCGCAGCGCCCGCGTCAGCCGAGCTCCGCGAACTCGTGAATGCGCCGAAAGCTGCGAGCGCGAGCGCGGCAGAAACGGCGAGCGCACGCCTGCTCGACATCGCGCTTCTTTACGCGAGCGGCTCAGCGTGCGCAAGCGCGCGCCCGACTCAGGCTACCTTCTGAATGCCGCTCCGCCGCGCCCGGGGCCGGCTCACGCTGGGCCGTTTCTCGGCAGCGAGCGCGCGTTCTTCGAGGGGCCGCACGCCGAGCAGCTTGAGACGACGGCGCGCCACCGACAGCGCCTCGGTGCTGACGTCGATACCCACGGCCTGGCGTCCGAGCTGATGGCAAACGGCGAGCGTGGTGCCGCTGCCCATGTACGGATCCAGGATGCGATCGCCAGGTTCGCTGCAGGCTTCGATCAAGCGCCGCAGCAGGGCTTCGGGCTTTTGCGTCGGATAGCCGGTGCGCTCGCGCGCCACGGGCGCCACGATGCCTATTTCCCAGACGTCGCCGAGCGGCGTGCCGGGGGTGGGATCCTCGGTGCTGCTCGAGCGTCGACGGCGGCCGGAGGCATCGACGACGGCGCGCTGCTTTCTGTCGCCCCAGGTCGCGAGCGTGGAGGCGGCCAAGGGCTCGTAGAGCTGCTTGAAGCGCGGCGTGGTGTCCGGATCTTTGACGTAGCGCAGGAGCACGTCGTGCACGCGCTGGAAGTTCTGCGTGCGCGAAGGCCAGCGCCGGTAGTGCCAAACGATTTCACTCGCGAAGGCACGTGGCCCGAAGATCTCGTCGCACAGGACCTTGGCATAGTGGCTGGTCTTGGAGTCCACGTGCAGAACCAGGCAGCCGTCGGGACGGAGCAGCTCGCGTGCCGCGGCGATGCGGTCGGCGAGCGCCCCCAGGTACTCCTCGAGATCCGCCCAGCGATCGTCGAATGCGGGGCGTAGGCTCCGCACGATTTCGCCGTTGCTCTTGCGGGTGCGCGCCACGGCATTGTGCTGGCGACCCGTGAAGAACGGGGGATCGAGATACGCCAGGGCGAAGCCATCGGGACTGCGCGCGCCGAGCGCGCTCATGCCGAGCAAGTTGTCCCCGTGCACCAGCATGCTCGCCGGGTGGCCGCCGCGAAGCAGCCGGAGCTCTGCCGCCGGAGCGGGCTGCGGCGCCGTCTTGCCGGGCCAAAATAGGCGAACCGAGGCGTTCATCGTCATCGCTGCGATCGTATCGAGGTCGCGGAGACTCGGCCAAATAGGCAGCGTGTCGCGCTTGCCCCGAGGCACGCGCAGAGCTACCGAAACGTGCAGCATGGCAGAACGCGCCCGCATCTTTTCCGGAATGCAGCCGACCGGCGAGCTTCACATCGGTAACTACGTGGGCGCGCTCAGGCAGTGGGTGCAGCTGATTTCGCAGTTCGACGCGCTCTACTGCGTGGTGGACGCGCACGCCATCACCGTCGAGTACGACCCGAAGCTCATGCCCGAGCGCACGCTGGAGACGGCGGTGACGTACATCGCCGCCGGGCTCGATCCCGAGCGCTGCACGCTGTTCGTGCAGAGTGACGTGCCGGCCCATACCGAGCTCGCCTGGTACCTGAGCAGCGTCACCCCGATCGGCGATCTCTCGCGTATGACGCAGTTCAAGGAGAAGAGCGAGGAGCACAAGCAGAACGTGAATACGGGCCTCTACACCTACCCGGTGCTGATGGCCGCAGATGTTCTCGTGTACCGCGCCAGCGTGGTGCCCGTCGGCAACGATCAGGTTCAGCACCTCGAGCTGGCGCGCGAAATCTGCAGAAAGTTCAACGCCCGCTTCGGCGACTTGTTTCCAGAACCTCTGCCGAAGCTCTCCGACACACCGCGCATCATGGGTCTGGATGGGCGTAGCAAGATGAGCAAGACGCGCGGCAACGCCATCGGCATGTTCGATACGCCCGAGGTCATTAAAAAGAAGCTCAAGGGAGCCTTCACGGATCCGCAGAAACTCCGCCGCGGGGATCCCGGTCGGCCCGAGATTTGCAACGTGTTCACGATGCACCGCGCGTTCTCGGCTCCGGAGCGTATTCAAGAAGTCGAGACGAATTGCAGGAGCGGCGCGCTCGGTTGCGGCGATTGCAAGATGCTGCTGGCCGACGCGATGACCGGAGAGCTCGACCCGATTCGCGAGCGCGCGCTCGAGCTGCGTGCACAGCCGAAACGCGTGCTCGACGTCCTGCAGGATGGCGCGGCGCGAGCGCGTGAAATCGCGGAGAGCACTATGACGGACGTGCGCAAGGCCATGGGCTTGACCACGCACGGCAGAGCATGAGCGCGAGCCGCACGGCGGCGCTGCTGGTGCTCTTGGCGTGCAGCTCAGGCTGCGAGCAGGAAGCCGTCGACAGCGAACCCGCGCGCGCCGTCGAAGAGCTCGTGCTGCGTATGCAACGTGTGCACGGTGATCCGCAGGCCGCGCGCGCCGCTTACGATTTACTCTGGGCGCCTGCGCGCGAGAACCTGGCTCACCGAGCAAAGCGCGCCAGCGCCGTGAGCGGCCGCAAGGTGCTGCCCGAGGAGATGCTGGCGCCGTCGCGCTTTTTCATTCGCTTTCAGCCCAAGCGCTACCGTGCGGAAGTGTCGGGCGACTGGGCGCTCGTGGCGCTGAGTGGCGAGGGTGCGGACCAGAACCACACGGTCAAATGCGTGCGTGAGCAGGGACGCTGGCGCGTGGTGATGGATCTGCCGCCGCCGCCGGCGATTCAGAAGCGTCTCGAGAAGACTCTCGAGCGCGAGTGAGGGCCGCGCTCGTACAAAATGTAAAAGCGCACGCCGCCGTGGGGCAGCATGCGCTTCGACAAGATCGAAAACGATTCAGTTCGAGAAGAAGATCGCTTCGATCTCGTTCTTGACGTCTTCTTCAGTCTGCTCGCGCGCGATCGCGATCTCTTTGACGATGAGCGATCGGGCCGTGTCGAGCATGCGGCGTTCGCCGAACGAAAGCTGCTTGTTCGCCTTGAGACGGTACAAGTCACGGAGCACCTCCGCGACGTCGTAAATCGAGCCCGTCTTGATCTTGTCCATGAACCCGCGGTAGCGGCGGTTCCACGTCTGCGTGTCGAAGCCAATCGTGCGCTCTTTGAGAATGTCGAAGATCTCGCGGATCTCTTGCTCGCTGATCACCTGGCGCAGGCCAACGGCATTGGCGTTCGATACCGGAACCATGATCTTGCGGTCGGTATCCAGGATCCTGAGCACGTAGAAACGTTGTCGAGAGCCGGCGATGTCTTTCTCATCGATGCTGATGACTTCGGCCACACCCTGGGCGGGATAGACGGCCTTGTCGCCGACCTTGAACTCAACTTCCTGGCTTGACTGCATGGTTGCTCCTTTTGCGGGACCTGCCGGGGCGCGGGCGGCGCGCGGCATCGCTGCGGCGCGCACTAGGGTTGTCACCCTCGGCTGAGATTTCGTAAGCGTTTCGACCCGTCCTTGCTTCTGCGTGCCGACGCGCTAAGCCGCGACACTAACGGACCGGTCAAGAAGATCATTCCCTGGCTCATGGCGATCCTTGGTGAAACTCCGCGACCCGCGATAATTTTCTCGCGGGTGAGCGTCAAACACCCCAGGGATAGGGGTCGCCAGGCGCGGCACTCTAGTCAGCTCGACATTACGTGTCAATTAAAAGGTCCGGAATTTCCGTTTACTGTAGGTGTCCGGATCCATGTGTAGTTTGAACCATTTTTGGCGCGAGCGCCCGCGCATAACCGCGCACCGCTCACACGCCACGCGCAATTCCACGGCAGAATCAGCGTCTTACGCCGAAAAAGCAGGCGTGCACTTTTCTCGGCTGGTCGGTCGGTAAACAGCCCAGCGGCGCTGCCGTCCCTGGGCGCGCCCCCGCTACTGGGGGGACAAGAGGCGTTGCGCCAGGCCCCAGCGCACCCCGCGGTCCGAAACTACGAGCTCTTCGGCGCCGCACCAATCCAACACTTCGGCGGCGATGACGGCCCCGGCGACGATCACGTCGGCCCGCTTTTCTTCCAGACCCCGAAGGCTGCGTCGCGCCGTGCTCGAAAGTGCGGCAAGCCGCTGGACGAGCGCGCGTACCGCGCTGGTCGCGAGCATGCTGCCGTGAACCCGCGCGCCGTCATAAGGTTCGAGCTCGGCTTCGATGGCTGCCAGCGTCGTCAGTGTGCCGGCCACACCGACCACGCGCCGCCGTTCGGATGCCGGCAATTGCGCGAGCGCAGCCTTCACGTCCTCGCGTACCCGCGCGAGCTGCTCGGGCGCCGGCGGATCGTCGTGCAGGTGACGCTCGTGCAAGCGCACGCTGCCGAGGTTCAAGCTGATCGCGCTCTCGACGGCTTGGGACGTTCCGGCATGCCCGAAGATGATTTCGGTGCTGCCGCCGCCGATGTCGAACACGGTGACGGGGCCCTCGATTGCGAGTCCGGACAGCGTGCCGATGAAGCTGAGCTCGGCTTCTTCCTCTCCGCCGATCACCCGCGGCGTGGAGCCGAGGAGCCGTTCCGCGCTCTGCAGAAAATCCTGTGCACCCGCGGCGTCGCGCAGCGCGCTGGTTCCAACCACTGAAAGCCGCGACACACGCGCGTTGCGAATTACGCTCGCGTACTCACTCAGGCACGCGAGCGTGCGCGCGCTGGCATCGGGCGCGAGTTGCTGCGTGCGATCGACGCCCTGACCGAGACGCGTGATCGTCGCGCGCTCCTCGATGGCGACCGGACCCGCGGCGCTGTGCTCGGCGATCAGCAGCAGCACGGTGTTCGTGCCGATGTCGATCGCTGCGACGCGCTCGGGAGTGCTCATCTCGCTCAGGGTTGAGCGAGACTGTTGAGGTTCAGCATTTCCTCGACATTGGGCTGAATCACGAGCTCCACACGGCGATTCTTCTGGCGGCCTTCTTCGCTGTCGTTGGTGGCCACTGGATCGGTATCGCTGTAACCGGCGGCGCTCCAGTTGCGGGGATCGAGTCCCCCGCCGTTCTGCGCAGCGGGCGTCGTGAGCAAGATCAACACGGAACGCGCGCGCATCGCCGAGAGTCCCCAGTTGTCCTTGAAGGCTCCGCCCTGCAGCGGCTTCGCGTCCGTATGGCCGGCGACCTGGAACTGCCGCTTGGAGAGATCGGAGTCGCCGCGGATCACGTCCGCCACCTGCTTGAGAATACTCTCGCCGCCCGGCTTCAGCTTCTCGCGTCCGGAGTCGAACAGGACGTCGCCCGGCAGGTTGATCACCATGCGATTGTCGCGCACATCGACCTTGAGACCGAGCTGCGTGAGCTTCTGCAACTTCGAGCGCAGGAGCTCGAAGCGCTTGCGGATCTCGTCGAGCTGCGTTGCGCGACGCTGGTACTCTTCGAGCGCCTTGTTCGTCTGTGCGAGATTGGCGTTCACCGTGTCGAGGTCGATGCCGCGCTCTTTGAGCCGCCGCTTGAGCTCATCCACTTCGTGCAGACCATCGGAGTAGTCGGCTTCGCATTTCTTTTGCGCTTGGCGCTGCGCGGCGAGTTGGTTGCGCAGGCTTTCATTCTCGCGAACCTTCTGATCCCATTCTTCTTGGGAGTAGCCGCAGCCGGCGGTGCCGAGGGCAATCGCGAGCGCGATGGCGCCGCGGCGGGAAGTGAAGAGACCGAGTGCTCGCATCTTTTTTAGTCCGGCGAAGGCCGACGACGGCCGTGGCGGTGACCCGCTATCCTGTGCGCGACAGGAGGTCAACTGCGCGTTGTCGCCGGCTTTTTTCGCGACGGCCGATCCACGCGCGCAAGGAGCGGACTTTTGCCGGGGGCTCCGAGCGGCACTAGACGCGTGCTCTCCTCGCAAAGCTTGCACAGCAAGTCCACGCTCAGACGCTGGTGTAGGCAAACACTTCTGAACTTTTTTCGTTGACACACCACAATAGGTGGCAATATACGTCTTGCAACATACCCTCGGAGTGAGCCCCTTAAAACGCGGTCCTTGCTCCGACTCGTACGGAGGTTCGAAATGGCTGCAAAGAAAACGAGAACGAAGTC
The DNA here is from genome assembly GCA_035318565.1 of Polyangiaceae bacterium. GTDB lineage: Bacteria > Myxococcota_A > Polyangia > Polyangiales > Polyangiaceae > DATDJP01. Next base: position 3,453 of record DATHEN010000531.1, on the reverse strand, counting down.
GGCTCGGAAGCCCGCTGCCAAAAAGGCACCGAAGGTCGCCAAAAAGCGCGGCGGTCGTCGCGCCACCAAGAAGACGGCGGCTGCCAAGAAGCCGGCGAAGCGCAAGAAGCGCCGCAAGGCCAAGAAGGCCGCCTGAGCTTCGGGAAGCGCGGTCGTCTGACGGCCGCGTTCCTCGCGGGGACCCATGCCGCGGCGTTGAGTAGCTGAGCTACCCGCGTCAGGGCATGGGTCCTCCAGCGAAGTCTGAGGATGCGCGCGCCGCATCCGGGGTGGACTGGGGGGCTGGCTGGGGTGGATCGGGATTGGGCCGGGCGAATCAGTCGCCCAAGTACAGCCGTAGCGCGGACGCCGCAGCGCGCCGATCGAACGGCTGACCTTCGAGTACGTCCCTGCGAGAGATGTCTTCGAAGAGCTGCACGAGATATCCGTGAAAGGCCATGCACTCGTCGATCGCGATCTCTAGGCGCGCGGGATCGACGAGGTCGGTGTCCTGCAGGCGGGACATCGCGTTCATGAACGCGTCGAAGCGCGGATATTCGCTGGCGCGCAGGAGCGGGTAACCCATGGCGCGGAAGTACGCGAGGAACTCGCGCACGTATTCGAAGTTGTATGCCACCGCCCAGCGATCGTCGTTCGGGGAATGCTGCGCTTTGGTCGAGAACGCGCGCACGATCTGAGCGAACATCCACACGTCTCGCCGCAGCCGTTCACTGGTTTCGCGACGCGCCGCCTGGTCGTCGAACACGCGTCCTTCCTCGAGGCTGACACCGAGGGCCTTGCCCAGAAATAGGATCGCGTTACGTAGCGAGGGCCGCAAATTCACGCTCATGGTGGTGAGCGCGGCGCGCAGCTCGCCGTCGGACACGGTCGTCTCTGGGGCCGGCAAATCGTGCTGGAACGCCCGGCGCATTTCGAGGCGTAGATTGCCGGCGAGGCCCTCGAGCGCGCTGCGAATGCCGATCAAACGGTGTCCGGACGCCCGCAAACTCGTGGCGCGTTTCACGAGGTCGGTCGATGGCACCAGCATCAGATCGCGCTGGAAGCTCTCAGCGAGCAGCGAGCCGGCGCGCCGGCGCAGATAGTCGCTGAGAGCGCGCGCGTCGGAGCGCAGCACCGCGAGCACCATGTACGCACGACCGAGCACGCGCCGGCGCCGGCCAGCGCCGGAATCTGCGGCAATGCGCTCGAGCAGGCGCAAGTAGCGCAGCATGCGAAATAGCGACAAGAACGTGAGCGCGACCAGACGATGCGCTTCGTCGCCCGGCACGCTGCGGATCAGATCCAGCACCTGCGTGGAGCGGATGCGATCGAATTCCGGGCGGAACTCGAGCGCCGCCAGCGGATTGAAGAACGCATTCTGTGCGATGTCGCGCTGTACGCTCGCTAGCACCGCGTAAAACAGCCGGAACGACACACGGTGCGCGCGCAGCACGCCTTCGACGATCTCGACCGTGCCGGTCAGAGAATGGCGCAGCGCGATCAAGCTCTCTTCGGGAGTCGCCTGACTCGTTCCTTCTCGCACCAGGCGCGTGCGCGCGTTGTCCTCGGGCAGGACGCTCTCGAGATAACGATGAAACACGAAGGCGCGATCGCGCGGCCCGAGCATTTGCCGCGCGAGCCAGATCGCGCGCAAGAGCCCATCCCGGAAGAGCAACGTCGCCGCACGGAAGTCCTGCGTCACCACCGGCGCGCGCCGTGGCGCTCCCGGGTGATTGCGCGGGTTCGCGAAGCAGGCGCTGGCTTTCAGCAGCACCTCGAACTCGAACAGCAGCTCGTCCTTGCCCTCGATCGTGAGATTCTGAAACCAGAAGTCGCGCAGTGTGCGCTGCTCGCGCCGGAGCCCGCGCGTCCCGCTCAGCAGCGCGGCGTAGTGATCGCTGCCGTCGCCGAAGGACGGCAGCGAGCTGCGTTTCAAAGCGGGTTCGGACATGCGCCGTGCGGCGCCTCAGGGCTTGAAGTCGAATGGATAGTTGACGGTCGTTTCCATGCCGCGCGAAGACGGCGGGAAGGTCATGCCCTTCAGGACGGCGATGGCACAATCCGCGACGCTCGCCGACTTGATGTCGCTGCGCTCCATGTTCAACTCTGCCTTCTTGACCTTGCCTTCCGGGTCGAGCACGAAGTGCAGCGTGAGCGTGCCGCGCAGATCGGGCAGCTCCTTCCGCGCTTTGTCGTAGCAGTCGCGGAAGGGTTTACGGTTTTCGACGATCTGCTTTTGAATCTGCGTGGTGCTGCGCGCTTCCTGCTCGGAGCTGGCGGCCGATCCAGAGCCGCTGGAGGTGGCTTCCGCCTCGCCCTCCCATTTTTCGTTCGAGTCAGCCGCTTCGGCCGGGGTCTCCGTCGATTCGGCGTTCGGCGCGTCGGGCGTGGTGCTCGCGCTCTCGTTCGGCGTTTCCGCGGGTGGTGTGCTGTTGCTGCTACATCCCGCAAAACCCAGGACGAACACGAGGACGCTTCCGGCAAACGAATTCAGCAGAGTGCAAGCTTGCATGGCCCGGCATTCTATCGCGTTCCTCGTGAATAGGGGCACAAGCTTCCTGGGCTCGAAACCCGCGTTCAGCCCGTTTTCAGGAACGGCTGCCACTCATCGAAGGGCTCGCGCGCCGCGAGCAAGATGTGCGCTGTGGTGGACCAGCGCGGCTGCTGCGGAGTGCGAAGCAAGCGCATGCCCGCTTCGTCGGGGGTGCGCCGGCCTTTTTTGAGATTGCAGGTGCGGCACGACACCACGAGGTTTTCCCAGGAGTCGAGGCCGCCACGCGAACGCGGCAGCACGTGATCCAGGTTCAAGTCACGCACGCTCGGTGTGCGCGCGCAGTACTGACACTGGTGCTCGTCGCGCAGCATCAAGTTACGGCGGGTCAGGCGCACGGCCATGCGCGGCGCGCGATCGTAGCGTTGCAGGTGCAAGACACGCGGCACGCGCAGCGCTCCGCCCACGATGGGCAGGCGGTCATCGGCTTCCCGGACCGGCAGCCGGACCCAGGCACAGAAGTCGTGGGTTTCTCCGCTATCGTCGATGGCGTGCGCAGAACCGCCGTAGAGCAGCACTAGTGCGCGGCGCGCGCTGGTCACGCTGATTGGCGCGAAGAAGCGGTTGAGCAGCAGCACGGGCACGCCCAGTACGTCTCTCCCGTTCGACTTACGGGAGCTCCTGCTGCTGCCCGGCGTGGCCGTCACGAGTGCTGAGCCTAGCACGAGTCCGCAATAAGCCGATTTTCACTGCAAAACAGGCCGGTTCGCCAGTAATCTGCCGCCGGCTTCGAGGTTTCATGCGACGCGCCGCGGCGGCCGAAGACCGCGAGCCTCGACCGCGCGGGGACAATGGGCTATCCCGCTGGCGCCGTGTTTCCTACATCCTGCGCTTCGCTGCTTCTCAGACCGGCCCAGTCGAGCCGGGCCATCCTGTTGGCTCTGCTCATCGGCGCGACCGGCTGCGGTTCGTCCGGCGGGCAA
>DATHEN010000530.1:0-2963 GCA_035318565.1 Polyangiaceae bacterium | reverse complement strand
TTCAGCTCGTACACGCGCTCGCGCCCGCGCTTCTCGACGCGCACGAGCCCTGCGGCTTCGAGCACGCGCAGGTGGCGCGTCGTGGTGGGCCAACTGCAGGCAAAACGCTCGGCGATTTCTCCGGCTGTCATTTGCCCCCCTCTGAAGTGGAGCACGAGCAGCACGTGGCGGCGCGACGCGTGGGCGAGCGCGGTGAACACCGCCTCCGTATCGGCGAGCTCCGTTTCGGCGCGCGAGCGTCTTTCGGGGCTCACTCGTCGGAGGGAGCGGGCAGCTCGATGGCCTCGAAGCTCGGAAAGTCCATGTGCTCGCAGATTGCGCCCATGGGTTCCCAGACGGCCATGACGATGGGACTCTGGTGCGCGAGCTCCGGGCCCTTGTCGTCCTTCCACGAGAACATCTCGATGTACGTGGAGCTGGCGCCGTGGTGGTCGCCGGGCTTGCCGCTGGGGAGCCCGCGGTAGATGCGAGGCTTCTCATCGGTGACGAGGCCGGCGCGTTGCAGAGCCGGCCAATGCACGGCCAAGAGCCGCTCCATTTCCGCTTCTTTGCCGGGTTTGACCTTGTAGGTGCAGACGTTGATGGGCCGCTTCGTTTGAGTCATTCTCGAATACTTAGCGATTTTGCTAAATGTTGCAAGCCAGGTTTTTGGGGGCCTGCGCGGCGACGAAAATTCAGCGCCTGCGGCGCTTCAGCGCTTGCGCGACGATGGGCTTGGCCCAGTCAGGGGTGCGCTGCAGGTTCGCGGGCGCGAGGATCTGTCCGTCTCGCCAGTGCAGGAGCAGCCGGGGGCGGGGTGCCTTGCCGCGTTTCGGATCCCCTTCATTGCTATTGTCGAACAGCTTTAGCTCGCTCAGGCGCGGCAAGAGCTTGATGAGATTGCGCCGGCTGACGTCGAAGCGGCGCCGCACGTCCGCCTCCGGGATATCGTGGCCGCCCCCGCGTACGCGCGCTGCAATGCGGGCCAAGTGAAGCTCGGGGCTAGCCAGGCCGGCGTACCAGATGCGCACGTCGAAGTCGGAATCGAGCGCGCGCTGCAAGCGAGTCGTGATCGTAGAACCGCCCAGCGTGGTTTCGAAGAAATAGTCGCGGCGGCTACGCAGCGCCTCGTCGAGCTTTTGCACACCGAGCGCCCAGGCCTGCGCGTTGGCGGCTTTCTGCGCGAGAGCCGGCTGAAACTCACGGATGCGCCGTGCGGCTTCGTCTGGATTGAAGTACTCGCCGCCGCTCGCGCGCAAGAGCGCGCCGGCAATGCTGCTCTTGCCGGCGCCATTGGTTCCGGCCAGAACCCAGATGCAAGGTCGCGTGTCAGCCACGCCGGCGAGCGGCGGCTAGCGCGGTGCGCCCGAGCTTACGCGGCGTTGCATCGAACAGAGCACGCCCGGCCTTACGTGCGCGGGGCGCCTGCATGCGCTCCACGAGCTCCGTGAACTCGCCGTGCAATTGCGCCAAAGAGTCCTGCTGTTGTGACACGAGCGCCTCGTACTCGCGGGCGGAGAGCAGCACCGCGCGTACCTCTTCGTGTTTCGTGATGGCGACCTTGCCGCCGGCCATCACCTTGTCCAGCATGGCTCCGAAGCGGTTCTTGGCTTCCGTGGCGGGCAATACGTCGAGCTCGGCGAGCGAGGCCTGCAGCTTGGGTTCAGCCATTTCATCCAGTTTAGCTATTTTGGCTGGTGCGGCAAGGGCGTGTGCGGGGGGGCTTGCTCAGAGGGTGCCGTCCACCTCCGTCACGGCGTGCTGCGTCACGCGCTCTTCCCACAGCGAACGCTGGGAATAGCTGGTTTTTTGCAGGGCCTGCCCCGAGTCGACCAGCCGCTCGTAGCGTCCTATCAGCACCGGATTGCGCGTGGGCCGGTACCAGCTCTCCGTCCGCTGGCAATGGTAGACGTAACGAGCGGGGTCACCGCCCAGGATGGCAACGCGCGCCGCGGTTTCATGGAGCCCGCCCACGACCACGGGGTTCTGCGTGAAGCCGGCCTCGTCGATCAACTGCTCCAGCCTGCCGAGCGCGTCGTCGACCTTACCGGTGCGCGCTTCGACGAGCGCGAGCGTTCGCGATGCACGTGCGATGAGCCCGAGCCGCCGGCGTCCGGGTTGTCGCAGGACGGTCAGGCACTGCAGCGCGCTGGTCCTCGCGCCCTCCATGTCGCCCATGGCGAGCAAGATGTCTGCGCGGCACGCGAGAATGGGACTGTACACCATGTCCACTTCGGTTCCGGCGGCACGCGCGCGTTCGTTCGCCTCGAGCGCAAGCGAAAGCTCACGCCGCTCCCGGCAGTACTCCGAGCGCGCCCAGTCCGCGACACGCCCGTAGGGCAGACCTGCCGCCTCGAGCCGCGCGACCTGCTCGATGGTTCGCTTGATACCGATGACGTCGCGGACCTGGCTGTACGCGTAAGTCAACGTGGGCGGCACCCACACTTCCATTTGCCAGGCCGCGCCGGTTTCGACGAGCATCTCTTCGGCTGCCGCGTGCATTTCTTGGGCTAGCGCTTCCTCGCCTCGGAGCGCGTGATGGATCATGCGCAGCTGCGTCGCGCCCAGGCGCCAGGTCTTGACTCCGAGATGCTCGAGGGCGCCGATGTGCTCGAGCGCTTCGAGGCTGGCCTGGTCCATCAGATTCGAGAGCGCGCGCACGAAGAGCGCTCCACCGCGCGCGAGCTTGATGGTTTCCTCGGGAACCAGGCGCACGTGCGGTAAATCCCGGAGTACCTCTTGCGACGACCTGTCGGCGGACTCGAACTTCGCCAGCCAGACATCGCGCAGGCTGCGGATCTGAAGCTCGAAGGCACGTAAGAAGGGCACTCGCCGCAGTGATCCGAGCGGCTCCATTTGCTTTACCAGGCTATTCAAGAGCGGCAGATCGAACGATGCCAGCGCTGCCGCCGCGGTGAACAGGCTCGCGATCACGTACATGCGGAAGGCGGAGGCTGGATTCGGGCGCGTGCCGTTCGAGAGAC
>DATHEN010000529.1:0-2257 GCA_035318565.1 Polyangiaceae bacterium | reverse complement strand
TCACCCGCACCGCCATCACCCTACAGGGCCCCGACGGCCCGAGCGAAACCACGCGCGCGATCGTCGCGCTCGGCATGGAGGGCTTCCGCGCCGGCATTCTCGCCGTCGGCGACGACGAGCCTTCGCTCGCTCGCAAGCTCTCCGCTGCCGGACCGAAGCCGCGGCACAAGTGGCTCGCGCGTCAGATCTTGAACGCGGTGGAAACGCGGATGCCGAGCTCAGAAGCGGCCAGCGCGCCAGCGCTCCGCTTCCTTCGGCCCGGTGAGGATCCGTTCTGGGACGCCAAATGGCAGAACTGGAAGGAACTGCCGCAGAGTGATCTCAAACGTGCCGAGAACCCGCGCGAGATTTTCCTGGTGGAGCCGCTGGCGCGCGAGACATGGGCACCGCACTTGATTCACGGCGCGCTCATGTTCGTGCTCTGGACGAGCGAGTTCACCTCCACGAAGCTCGCGCCCGCTTTTCGTCGTCCCAAGCTCGAGCTGCACGCCGCGAGCGATCTGTCCGAGCTCGAGTACGCGGAGCTCGTCGATCAACTCCATAGCCTGTGGGGTAAGAGGCGCATTCAGCTCTTGCCCGGCCATGAAGTCAGTCCGCGCCCGCTCACGCCGCTCGTCATCGGTTACATCGCGAGCCGCGTCTTCGTGTGGCTCGCGCTGCTCGTAGCCTTGTACTTCACGCAGCGCGGGGACGTTCCGTCCTCGGCGGCGCTGATCGCCGCCTCGCTGGCCGGGGCTGCTGTACTGATCGGACGCAGAATCAAAGGCCGCGCCGTATACGAGCTCCCGCGCAGAACGAGCGCAGAGCGGAGCTCACCGCTCGCTGCGTCGAAATAGCTGACCCGGTGCATTTCGCCGCGCCTGGCGGCAGGGCTGCGCGGCGCAATGCGATCTATAGTCTGCCGGTGGACGCATACGACTACATCGTGGTGGGCGGCGGAAGCGGCGGTTTGGCATCGGCACGGCGCGCTGCCGCTCACGGCGCGCGCGTGGTCCTCGTCGAGAGCGGCCGGCTCGGCGGCACCTGCGTGAACCTCGGCTGTGTGCCGAAAAAAATCATGTGGAACGCCGCGGCACACGCGGACCATCTGCAGGACATGGCCGACTACGGCTTCGAGGTCGAGCTGCGCGGCGCATCCTTCGCGAAGCTCGCGGAGCGGCGCGACGCATACGTGCAGCGGCTCAACGAGCTCTACGCGCGCAACCTGGAGGTGGACGACGTGGAGCTCGTCCGCGGCGTGGCCGCGCTCGAAGGACCGCAGCAAGTGCGCGTGGCAGAACGCCGGCTCTCGGCTCCGCACGTGCTGATCGCCACCGGCAGCACCCCGCGTATTCCGCGCATTCCCGGCGCAGAGCACGGCATCACCTCGGATGGCTTCTTCGCGCTCCGAGAGCGGCCACGTCATGTATTGATCGTCGGCGCCGGCTATATCGCCGTGGAGCTCGCCTGCATGCTGCGCGCGCTCGGCAGCACCGTCACGGTGGCGCTGCGCGGAGAAGCTCTGCTGCGTCGTTTCGAGCCCATGCTGCGCGACGTGCTCATGGAAGAGATGACGGCCTCGGGCATCGGCTTCCTGAGCGGAGTGGACATCGAGCGAGTGGAACGCGGGGAGGACGGACAGCTGACCTTCTGCGCCAACGACGGCGAGCGCCACAGTGGCTTCGATTGCCTGCTCTGGGCGATCGGGCGCGATGCGTTGACCCGAGATCTCGGACTCGATCGCGCGCAGGTCGCGCTCGATGAAGCGGGCTACGTCGTCACCGACGACTTTCAGAATACGTCCGTGCCCGGCGTGTACGCGGTGGGCGACGTGACCGGACGCTGGCCGCTCACGCCGGTCGCCATCGCAGCCGGCCGCCGCCTGTCGGATCGCGTGTTCGGAGGCGAAGCACAGGCCAAGCTCGACTACGAATCGATCCCGACCGTCGTGTTCAGCCACCCGCCGATCGGCACGGTGGGTATGAGCGAGGACCAGGCGCGAGAGCGGCACGGCTCCGCCGTCAAGTGCTACACGAGCCGCTTCCGCAACCTGTACCACGCCGTCACCGACCGAAAGAGCACGAGCGCCGTGAAGGTCGTGACGGTCGGCCAAAAGGAGAAAGTGGTCGGGATTCACGTGATCGGCCAGGGCGCCGACGAGATGATCCAGGGCTTTGCCGTGGCTCTGAAAATGGGTGCGACGAAGGCCGACCTCGACCACACCGTTGCCATCCATCCGACTGCGGCCGAGGAGCTCGTCACACTCCGTTGACGCCCC
>DATHEN010000528.1:0-2560 GCA_035318565.1 Polyangiaceae bacterium | reverse complement strand
ATCGTCTTGCTGATCTGGATGACATACCCGCACTTGCGGCACTTCATCCGTACAGACCGGCCCGCGACCTTCTCGTCGGAGATCTGGTATTTGGCCTTGCAGCTGGGGCAGAGGAATTTCATTCAGCTGAGCGCCGAGCTCGACTCGAAGGTTCGGGGACGAAGAAGATAGCGCGAGGCCGTGGCCGGCGCGAAAGCTCTTTCAGAGGAGGTTCAGGAGGTGCTGTTTTATCGATTGGCGGGTGGTTTCGTCCGGAGCAAGCCCGAGCGCCCGCTCCCACATCTCCGCTGCCTTGTTTCGAAAGCCTGCCTTCTGGTACAGGATTGCCAGGTTCTTAACGGCAGGAAAGTGCCGTGAGTTGATATCCACGGCGGTCTCGAGCTCGCTGATGGCTTCGTACACTTGACCTTTCTTTCCGTAGAGCAGCCCGAGATGAAAGTGAAGCCGGTAGGCCAGCGGGTCGATGCCGATGCCCCTTTGTAGATGCTCCACTGCCTCGTCGAGCCGGCCCGCCTTATAGGCGTCCACCCCGGCGTTGAGAGCCTGCTCGGCATCGACGGACATCTCCCGAGCGCGCTCGGCGTCCCCGTCGGAAGTGTTCTGCTCTAGGCAGCTCTCCACGGCCTTCATGACGTCGCCGATACGAAACGGTTTCTCGATGTAGTGATCGACTCCGCAGCTTTGTTTGAGGTCCTCGGCGTAGCGCCAACCCCGATACACGGCGCTCACCATGATGATCGGGATCTGACCGTAACGTTTGCTGCCTTTGATGCGCCGGGCGATGTCGAAGCCGTGCACTTCGGGAAGCATTGCATCGAGCACGATCAGGTCGGGCGCGTGCTCCTTGACCATGCGCAACGCAAGCAATCCGCGGTCTGCTTCGAGCACACGGTAACCACGCGTGGAGAGCAAGCGCTTGAGCATCTTGCGAATGTCCGCTTCGTCATCGACGACGAGCACCGTCTTGGCTCCGGCTGCCGCATTCGGAACGAGCTCGTGTTCCGGTAGCTGCGTGACGACGCTCAGCTCGCGCGACAACGCGCCGAAGTCGGTGTCTTCGACTTCATCCGCCTTCGACATCAAACCGACCGCGTCGTCGACGATCACGCCCGGCTCTTCCAGCGGACGGCCACTCCACGAAACCGCCTGCTGCGGCTGCGTCGGGGGTTCCGAGTTCATCGCCGGAGGTACGCTCGACCCGCTGGCATCGATTCCGAGCTTGGTCAGCACCTCGGGCGGACAGCGCGGTCCGACATAGTACGCCTCGCCGCGCGTTTTCTTGGCGTAAGCGGCTTCGATCACGCGCGCCAGGACGGTCTCGAGCGCGACGTACGGATACACCTTTTTACCCGTCACGAACTCGAGCTCGTCGATGACCTTCTTCTCGCGCGGATTCGCCATCGCGATGAACAGTCGATCGTCGCGCACGAGCACGGGCAAAATCAGATGCTTTTCGGCAATCTCACGCGGCAATAACTCGAGATCATCCAGACGCAGACAGATCTGCGTCAGATCGATCCCCGGAATACCGTGTTGCTCGGACAGCGCCTTCAACGCGGACACGTCGCTGATGGTGCCTTCCGCTGCCAGGCGCGACGCGAGCCGCCCTCCGCGCTTGTCCGCCAAGGCTTCGTCGAGCTGCTCCGGGCTCAGAGCGCGCTGCTGCAGCAGAATGCGACCGATCTGCTTCTTGGGGCCTTGGCTCATCGCGGACGCCAATTATTCCACGAGAAAGCCCGGCTTGCGCAGCAAATGGGGAAAGCCGGCGTAGGTCCCGCTCGCTCACGCCAGGCGCGCGCAGATCCGGCTCATTCCGTAGGCTCGGGTGCGCCGAGCTCCCGGATTCGCTCCCCTGCCCAGCTCGCGTAACGGCCTTCGATGATGGCGAGACGCGCAGCTTGGACCAGGCGCGCATAGCAATACAGGTTGTGCAAGGTGAGCAGCCGGTGCGCGAGAATCTCACCAGCCTGGTACAGGTGCCGGATGTACGCTCGGCTGTAGCCACCAGCGCACGCCGGACAGGGGCAGGAGGCGTCGAGCACGCTCAGATCGCTCGCATAGCGGGCGTTTTTGATGATGAGCTTGCCCCCGCCGGTGAAAACTTGCCCGGTGCGCGCATTCCGGGTCGGAAGCACGCAATCGAACATGTCGACTCCGCAGCCGATCGCGATCACGAGGTCGAGCAGCGTGCCCACACCCATCAAGTAACGCGGCCGCCCTGGGTCCACATGCGGGACCACCTGTGCGAGAGTGCGGTGCATGTGTGCCGGGGGCTCGCCGACACTGAACCCACCGAGCGCCAAGCCGTCGAGCGGCAGACGAGCGAGCGTCTCGGCGTGGCTCGCGCGCAGGTCTATGTCCGTGCCGCCCTGCACGATGCCGAACAGGGCCTGACCGGGGGCGCGGGCCGAGAGGCAGCGCTCCGCCCAGCGCGTCGTGCGCTCCACGGCGCTGACGAGCTCGGGGCGCTCGACCTGGGCGGGCGGGCACACGTCGAGCTGCATCGCGATGTCCGAGCCGAGCAGGCCCTGCACGCGCATGGCTTCTTCCGGGGTCAGGT
>DATHEN010000527.1:0-6766 GCA_035318565.1 Polyangiaceae bacterium | reverse complement strand
GCTGATGGCCGCGAGCGAAAATTGATCGGCCCGTGCGTCCACGAGCGCGGTGCGGCCCATGGCTTGTTCGGGCGCCATGTAGTCGGGGGTGCCGAGAATATCGAACTCACCCGTCAGACCGGAGGAAGGCCCGTGCTTGCTGATGCCGAAGTCGAGGAGCTTCACGAAGCTGCGGTCACCCGACACGTTCACGAGGTAAATGTTCGCGGGTTTCAGATCACGGTGCACGATACCCGCGGCGTGGATGCTGGCCAGCGCCGAGGCGACTTGCGCCGCGACGCGCACGCACTCGACTAGCTCCATGCGCCCGTGCTGCATCAGATGTTGGCTGAGGCTTTCGCCTTCCAGCATCTCCATCACGATGTACGGCGACCCGTCCTCGGTGGTGTCGAAGTCGAGTATCTGCACGATGTGCGGGTGCACGAGACGGCTGATGATGTCCGCTTCGCGATGAAAACGCGCGAGCGCGCTGCCGTCCGCAGCCAGGTGCTGCGCGAGCACCTTTACGGCAACACGCCGGTGCAGACGCACGTGCTCGGCTGCGAACACCACCCCCATTCCGCCGCTGTCGAGGGACTCGACGATGCGATAGGTGCCGCCGAGGGTTCGACCGACCAAGTCGCGGGATCGCTCGGGGATTGAAGGTTGAGAACCCGGCCCGGAAGGCACTCGCCCAGACTAGTCCTCCTTCGGGTCGGCACGAAGCGCCATGCACGAAAACTGTAAAATCCGGCGCTTGTTCCGAATTGCGACGCGACCCGGCAGGTCACAAATCCGCTCGGGAAGGCCGGAAGGGCTGATATGCTGCGGCGTCGAGTGGCGCGCGGACAGCGTCTCCGTCGGGTTGGCTAGTGGAACGGGGCGATGAGACCTGGTTTTGCGCCTCGCTCCGGTCGTACTCGGCACTCCTGAAAGGGGCGTCATGCCTGAGCATTCTTCGCACGGATGGTCATCCGAATACTTCATGCCTCACGGGCATTGCTATCTGTGGCAACCGAGTCTGCTGTGGGTGCAGGTCAGCTCCAACCTGCTGATCGGCCTGTCCTACGTGGCCATCGCATTGACGCTGGGCCTGCTGGTGCTGCGCGTCCGCGACATCCCCTTCAAGGCCATGTACCTGGCCTTCGGCATCTTCATCATCAGCTGCGGGATCACGCATTTTTTCGACATCTGGGTGATCTGGACGCCGGACTACTGGCTGGACGGCGGGGTGCGCATCGTGACAGCCGCGGCGTCGGTCGGAACCGCGCTGGCGCTGCCGCCCCTGGTCCCGAAGGCCATCGCGCTCGCGCGTGGAGCGAAGGCCGCGCACGAGCGCGGTATTGCGCTCGAAACTGCCGTAGCGGACCTCGGCACTCTGTATGAAAAGACGCGCGAGCTCGAGCAACTCAAGACGCAATTCTTCGCGAACGTGAGCCATGAGCTCCGCACCCCGCTGACGTTGATCCTCGGTCCGATCGACAAGCTCCGCCAGGAAACCAATCTGACGGATACGCAGCGCCGCGACCTGGAAGTGGTGTACCGCAATACGCGCACGCTGCTGAAGCACGTCAACGACCTTTTGGACGTCGCGAAGCTCGAAGCCGGCAAGGTGACCGCCGACTACGTGAACACGGACGCGGCGGCCCTGCTGCGACTGACGGCCGCGCACTTCGACAGCATCGCCGAAGAACGCGAGATCGACTACGAAGTCATCGCACCCGCGGACGCGCCCGCTCAGCTCGATCAGACCAAGGTCGAGCGCGTGCTCTTGAACCTGCTCTCCAATGCGTTCAAGTTCACGCCCCAGGGCGGCCGCATCGTGTGTGAGCTCGAACCGGCGCTTTCCGCGGAGCTCGGCCGCATGATCGTGCTGCGCGTTAGCGATAGCGGTCCCGGTATTCCGACTCACTTCCGCGGCGTCGTCTTCGAGCGTTTCCGCCAGCTCGACGGCAGCGCCACGCGCTCCTTCGGCGGAACCGGCCTGGGCCTCGCGATCAGCAAGGACTTCGTGGAACTGCACAATGGCACGATCGAAGTGAGCGATTCGCCGGACGGCGGGGCCGTGTTTTCGATCACACTGCCGGAGCGCGCGCCCTCGGGTACGTCGGTGCGCGAGATCTCCAGCGAGCACGAGCGTGTGTCTCAGTACATGGCCACGCTGGCCGTGAACGAGTTCAAGTCCCAGGTCTCGGGCGTCATCTCCACCCGCGACGACGACCGTCCCATCGTGCTGGTCGTGGAAGACAACCAGGAGATGAATCGCTTCGTCTGCGAGACGCTTTCGCGCAAGTTCCGCACCGTCTCGGCGAGCGACGGCGAAGAAGGCCTGAAGAAGGCGCGGGAAGTCTTGCCGGACGCGGTCCTCACCGATTTGATGATGCCGAAGCAGGGCGGGGACCAGCTCGTACAAGCGCTGCACAACGACGAGAGCTGCCGCGAGATACCGGTGATGCTGCTCAGCGCCAAAGCGGACGAAGCGCTGCGCGCCGACCTACTGCGCCGCGGTGCTCGGGATTACCTGATGAAGCCATTCTCCTCGGAGGAGCTGCTGGCACGCGTCGGCAATCTGGTGACCATGAAGCGAGCCCGCGACGTCCTTCAGAACGAGCTCGAGCACCGACAGACGGACCTGGAGAGCATGGCGCGCGACGTGACGCTGAAGAAGCGCGATCTGGAGACCGCTTACGACGGGCTGCGCGTCGCCCGCGACCACGCCGAACGCGCCAGCAACGTGAAGAGCAACTTCCTGCGCCTGGTTTCGCACGAGCTTCGCACCCCGCTGACGGTCATGCGGCTCCAGATCGACCGGCTGAACCTGGACACGAACCTCTCGGCTCCGCAGAAGCAGGTCGTCAGCCGCATGGCGGTTTCACTGCTGCGCTTGTCGGATCTGCTGGAAGCCGTGTTGGAACACACGCGCATCGAGAGCGGGCGCCTGGTGGTGGCGGTGGAACAGTTCGATGCCAGCGAGTTGGTCCGGGAAGTCACCGAGGAGTACCGCCCGCAGGCCGAGCTCAAAGGCTTGCGCTTGAACCATGCGCCTTCGAACGGCTTGCCCGCGCTCGTCACCGACCGGCGCCTGCTACGCTTGATCCTGGGTAACCTCGTAGGAAACGCCGTGAAGTTCACGGCGCAGGGCTCGGTGACGGTGGAGCTTCTACTGCGCGAGGACGAGTTTTTGTTGAGTGTTTCCGACACGGGTCCGGGTATTGCGCCGGAGCTACAAGGCAGCATATTCGAGCCGTTCTACCAGCTCGAACCCACGCGCAACAAACACACCCCCGGAGTCGGCCTCGGTCTTTCGCTCGTACAAGAAATGATCGCCGCCCTGGGCGGCCACGTCGAGCTCGTCTCCCAAGTGTCGGAAGGCAGCACCTTCAGCGTGTGTTTACCGAGACGTCCGCTGTTGGCCCAAGCCTCTTGAATAACGCGCCCGAGGCCCGCCTGGCGCGGTCCTGAGGCAGGGATCGACAAAACAGGCGGACGTCACTACGTTGCGGACGCCCATGCCAGAGCCCGCAGCTGCGCCCCGGCCATCGTTGCCACCGAATTCTCCAGCGAGCCCGCCCACGACGTCGCGGCCGCCGTCTTGGCGCGGCTGGGTGCTGCTCGCGCTGATGTTCGCGAGCTTTTATGCGTGGCGCTACCTGGGCCCACAAGAGGAAGAGCAGCCGGCTATCTCGTACACGAACTTCTACGAAGCCGCGCAAAAGCAGAAAGTGGAGTCTGTCACGCTGCGGGGACAGGTCGTCACCGGGAAGTTCAAAGCGGAAGAGTCCCTAGAGGGCAAGAGGCTCAAGGTCTTCAAGACCATGGTGCCGACGCAGGAGGACCCCGATTTACTGCGCGTCCTCCGCGAAAAAGGCGTGCAGATCAACGTAAAGAGCGAGGAGCAGCCGCTCGCGCTGCAGGTGATCCTCACGCTCTTGCCGTGGGTGCTCATCATCGGCGTGTGGGTCTGGCTGAGCCGCGGCGCTCAGCGCATGATGGGACAGGGCGGACCGCTCGCGGGCATGCTCAAAGGGCGCACACGCCGCTTCGAGAAAGAAGCGCAGGTCAGCGTGCGCTTCGAGGACGTGGCCGGGCTGCGCGCTGCCAAACAGGACCTGGAAGAGATCGTCGAATTTTTGAAGCACCCCGAGCGCTTTCGCAAGCTCGGAGGCAAGGTGCCGCGCGGTGTGCTCCTGGTGGGGCCACCCGGTACGGGCAAAACGCTGCTCGCGCGCGCCGTGGCCGGCGAAGCCGGCGTGCCCTTCTTTTCGATCAACGGCTCCGAGTTCATCGAGCTGTTCGTGGGCGTCGGCGCCGCGCGCGTGCGTGAGCTGTTCGACGAAGCCAAGAAGGTGGCTCCGGCCATCATTTTCATAGACGAAATCGACGCCGTCGGCCGCTCGCGCGGCTCGGGTCTCGGCGGGGGCCACGACGAGCGTGAGCAGACGCTCAATCAGCTGCTCTCGGAGATGGACGGGTTCACGCGAAACGACCTCACCATCGTACTCGCCGCCACCAATCGCCCCGACGTGCTCGATCCGGCGTTGTTGCGTCCCGGCCGCTTCGACCGGCGCGTGATCATCGACCGCCCGGAGCTCGGCGCACGCAAAGCGATCTTGCAGGTGCACACCCGCTCCAAGCCGCTGGCTAACGACGTGGAGCTGGACACGTTGGCCAGTAACACTCCGGGCTTCTCCGGCGCCGACCTCGCCAACCTCGTCAACGAGGCCGCCCTGAACGCAACCCGGCGCGGAGCCGACGCCATCGGCATGCAAGACTTCACCGCAGCGTACGACAAGATCGTGCTCGGCGATCCGCGCGAGACGAAGCTCGATCCGCAGGAGAAACGCCGTGTGGCCATTCACGAATCCGGGCACGCGGTGGTCGCGCACTTCTCGCCCCACTCGGAGCCACTCCACCGGGTCACCATCATTCCGCGCGGCATGGCCCTGGGCGTCACCCAGCAGACGCCCACGTCGGATCGCCACATCATGACGCAGGCCGAGCTCGAGTCTCGCCTGCGCGTTTTGATGGGCGGCTATGCAGCGGAGCGCGTCATTCTCGGCGACACGTCCTCAGGCGCCGAAAACGACCTGAAGAAGGCCACCGAGCTCGCGTTCAAGATGGTCGCGCATTTCGGTATGAGTGAGCGCGTCGGACCCGTGTTCCACGAGCACAAAACGGAGCACCCGTTCCTGGGGCAAATGTTGGCAACCGAGGGCGGAACGAGCGACGCAACGGTGCACATCATCGAGGAAGAAACGCGCAAACTGCTGAACGCCGCGGTGGAAGGCGCCAAGCGCACGATCGCCGAGCAGCGCGCCAGGCTAGAGCGACTGGTGGGCGCCTTGCTCGAGCGCGAAAGCATCGAGAAGCAGGAGCTCAATGAGCTGTTGGGCCCCGCTTTCACGATGCCGCATGCGCTCCCGGCCGAGCCCGTCCACGCGAATGTCTCACGTTGATACACTTCGCGGCGTAGCGCCCGGCGACCCGCAATAACGCGTACATACAGGAGTCGGACGCGACCGTCTCGCTCGGCGTGTAGAAGTTCGTGACGCCAAACGATAACTTTCATCTGCTTGACCGCGGGATCGAAAGGGTTGACCCGGCAGCAAGGCGCTTACCGGGCAGCCTGGCTGCGAGTCGTGCTCGGCACGATCGCCATCGCTTTCGCGGAGTTCGTGTTCCGGGAGCTCAGACCGTACATCCCGGTGCTGCTCGGCTACGTGCTGAGCTCGCTCGTGATGCAGGTGCTGATCGCTCGCCGAATCGGCGGCCGGCTGCGGGGTCTTTTGTCCGGCATCGTGGACGTGGCGATCCTCACGTTCATCGTACAACGGCTGGGCAGCGTCTCCACCATGCTCTGCTCGATCTACGTGCTGCTCGGCATCATGATGGCGCTCGTTCAGGAGCCGCGCGTTGCGAACAGCATCGCCATCATCAGCACGGTTGCTTACGCCGGCGTGGTCCTGCTCGAGCAGCTCGGTATCCTGGCGTACGCGCCTGCAGCCGCCGGTTGGGGATTCGTGAACCCCGACCTGCGCGGCGCGCTGATGGGAGTGCTGGTCATGGGCACGATGACGCTGAGCTCCACGTACCTGGTGAGCCAAGTCGTGGCTGCCCTCAATCAGCGCGAAGAACAACTCCGCGACCTCAACGCTCGTTTGGAGAGCCTCAGCCGGCGCGATCCGCTCACGCATCTCTACAATCGTCGCTACCTGCTCGAACGCATCGATCACGAGCTCGGGCGCGTGCGGCGCGGCAAGTCGGCGGCGCTCTTGATGATCGATCTGGACCGCTTCAAAACCGTGAACGACAAGGAGGGCCACATCCGCGGCGACGAGCTGCTGTGTAAGATCGCGGAGTCGATCTCGAAGACCACCCGCGAAGTGGACATCGTGAGCCGCTACGGCGGTGACGAGTTCGCGATTTTACTGAGTGACGTGAATCCCGAGCAGGCGACCACGGCTGCGGAGCGGCTCGTGTCTGCGATCGCGGATACCGCTCACGATTTCGGCTCGAAATCGGCGGTGACCGCGAGCATCGGCGTCGCGCTCGCCGAGGGCGCGGACGATTCGACGGGGCTGCTGAGACGCGCGGATCAGAAGGCGTACGAGGCGAAGCAGCGCGGCGGGAACCGGGTTTCGGTATGAGGCGCGATCATTTCTGGTGGCTTCAAATCCCCGAGATGCTGGGCTTCGCCTCGTCCGCGTCCGGTAAATGCACGCAACAGTCGAGGAGGCGCACGCGGAACGGCGGCGCACTGTCTACGATCGTGAGCGAACAATTGCGA
>DATHEN010000526.1:0-2474 GCA_035318565.1 Polyangiaceae bacterium | reverse complement strand
GCCCACGGCGTCGTGCCGACCGCGCGCGCCGACGCAATCTCCGGCCCGCTTGCAGCAGGCCTCGCCCTGCTGGAAAAAAGCCTGCTGGAGCCGCCGCCGTTCGAGCCGATGACCACGGAGCGGCGCTTCGAAGTCGCTGCCTCTGATTACGCCGAATTCCTACTGTTGCCGCCCCTGTTACGGACGCTCGCTCGGGAGGCACCGAAGCTCGCCGTCTCGATCCGCCCACTGGCGGCCGACCCATTCCGCGCCCTGGTGCGCGGCGACATCGATCTCGTTCTCGGAGTGAACCGACCCGGGAGTGGCGCGCCAGATATCCAGTCGCGCCATTTGTTCGACGAGCGGCTGGCGTGCGTCGTCCGCGAGGGACATCCGCTGACGCGCGGACGGTTTACGCTCGCGCGCTTCGCAGCAGCGAAGCACGTGCTCATCGCCCCGCAAGGCACACCGGGTGGGCCGGTCGATGACGCTCTCGCCGCGAGGGGTTTACGGCGGCACACCGCGGTAACCGTTCCGCACTTCCTGGCCGCGCCGCATATCGTCGCCCAAACGGATCTCGTCCTGACCATGGCGTCGCGACTTGCGGCCTCGTTCGCGACCATGCTGCCGCTGCGAATCCTCGAACCGCCCGTCGAACTGCCTCTCGTGGCGGCGTTCCTCTTTTGGCATGAGCGTTGTGCCAGCGACCCCGCGCACGCCTGGTTTCGCGAACGCATCGCGGAGGCCGCACGAGTGCGCCTGTCCGCGCGCCACTCGCGCCGGCGGCAGGGTCGGTCGAAAGGATGACAGCAGCAGCTGCCCCACCTACGCGCGCCTCGAGTCAACGTCGTTTTGCGAGCTCGAGGACGTGAGTGATCAGGGGCTCGTACTAGCCCGTCGAGATTTCGCGGATTTCGACGCTGGAGCCGGACCGCATCAGTCCTGGACATTCCCTGGCGACCTCGAGGGCGCGCTCGTAGCTTTCCGCGACGACGAGCATGTAGCCGCCCACGACTTCCTTGGCTCCGATGAAGGGGCCGTCCGTTACGCCGTCCGGTGTCAGGACTTTGCCGCCGGCTTTGAGCTTGCCGCCCATGTCCAGGACGTTGGCCTGAAACTTCTCTTTCCAGCTGCTGAAGGCGGCGTACAGCTCCTGCATCTGTGCGGCGGAGGGCGGTTCGAAGGTGTTGGGATCGCTTCGCTGAATGAGCAGATACTTCTGAGTCGCCATGAGAATTCTCCCTCGGGCTGACGCCGGAATTGGCCGGTATACCCGACGACGCGCGTAGGCACCTGGACTGGACACTTCGAAGACGATTTTCTGAATCTTGCCAAACCTCCGCTATGAGGCGTGAATCGAGCACCCGGGAGGCCGGGCCGGCTGGCCATGTCAGAAGACGTCGAGAAACTGCCGCTGAGTCCGGGTTGGCTCGAAACTCTGCGGCGCGAATGGCAGGGTGAGGGCCGGCAGTATTGGCTCACGCGCTTCGTGATTCTGCGCGCACTGGGCTTCGTTTACCTGGCGGCGTTCCTGGTACTCGCGAATCAGATCGTACCGTTGATTGGCGAGCGCGGGCTGACGCCGCTGGTCTCGTACGCAGAAGCGGCCGAGCATCACTATGGCTCGCGCTGGGCGGTGTTTTGGCGTTTGCCCAGTTTGTTCTGGTTCCTTCCGAGTGACGCGCTGCTGGTTACGTTGGCGTGGGTGGGTGTGGTGCTCTCGGCGATCGTGCTGGCCGGGTATGCGAACGCTCTGATGCTGCTCGCGCTCTGGGCGCTGTATTCGTCGTTCGTTCACGTTGGGCAGGTCTGGTACGGCTACGGCTGGGAGATACAGCTGCTGGAAACCGGGCTTCTGGCCTGTTTTCTGTGCCCGTGGCTGGATGCGCGCCCTTTCCCGAGCAGGCCGCCGCCGACTCCCGTGATCTGGCTGTTCCGCTGGCTCGTCGTGCGCATCATGTGGGGAGCCGGCTTGATCAAGCTACGCGGCGATACGTGCTGGAAGGATCTGAGTTGTCTTTACCATCACTATCAAACCCAGCCGATTCCGAATCCGCTCAGCCGTTATCTGCACTTCGCGCCGCGCTGGTTTCACCAAGCAGGTGTGCTGTTCAATCACGTCGTGGAGCTGGTGGCGCCGTTCTTCGCGTTTGGACCGCGGCGCGCGCGGCACGTTGCGGGCGCGCTGTTCGTCGCCTTTCAGCTGTTTCTGATCGTCAGCGGCAATCTGTCGTTTCTGAACTGGCTCACCCTGGTGCCGGCGCTCGCCTGCTTCGACGACAGCTGGTGGGCGCGCATTCTGCCGCGCCGGCTCGTGGCGCGGGCCGAGCTCGCAGCCCGCACGGCAAAAGAGAGTGTGGCCGGGCGCCGTGCCACGCTGGGAGTCGTGCTGGTGGTGGCGGTGCTCAGCATCTTCCCCGTGACGAACCTGCTGTCCCGCGATCAAGCCATGAATCGTGGCTACAATCCGCTCGACTTCGTGAACACGTACGGCG
>DATHEN010000525.1:0-3958 GCA_035318565.1 Polyangiaceae bacterium | reverse complement strand
CGCTGTGCGCGCTGTCCATGGCCGCCGTGCTGGCTGCCGATCACAAGCGCGTGCTCGTCGTGGATACGGACGTCTACGCAGCAGCCAAACGCAAAGCCGCCCGTGTTCCCGGCTTCGGCAACGTCCTCAACGGCGAGTGCGAGCTCCAGGACGTCGTGCGTTCGGTGCAGGTGCCCTTCGGAGAGTTCCAGCGCGTGACGGCCGGAACGGTACCGGCGCATGCTGGCGAGCTTTTTTCGCGCGGCAACCTGGCGCGCGTGCTCAACGAAGCGCGCGCTCACTTCGATTTCGTGCTGCTCGACGCGCAAAGCTGTCCGGCTTCCACGGACCCGCTCTTGCTCGCCGCGGAATCGGATTTGGTCTTGAGCGTGATCCGCCTGCGACGCACTCCGCGCGAGTTCGTGGAGGGTCACCTGCGGGCAGTGTCCACGTGGGGCCGGCGCTGCGCGATCGTGCTGAACGACGTTCGTTCTGCATCCACGTATCCCGAGCATCCCCGCCCGCGCGCGGCGGCGCGGCGCTCGCTGACTCCTCTGCGCGTCATTCACCCGTACACGCCGTAGGCCGCATGCAACGAATTCCGCATGCGGCCAGTACGGCGTTCAGCCACGCAGCATGGGACGCGCTCGCTTGAATTTCCACGGGCCGGTCGCGGCGATCGTGGCGTGTCTTTGCCTCGCCAGCGGTGATGGCGCGGGACAGCCGCAGTCCGCTTTTCACGGACCGCACCCCGGCGCTGGCCACGGGTCAGGCCGGTTCGGTGAGGCGACCAGCGAGCCGCTGCCGAGCGTCGCGCTCGAGTCGGCGAAATACACGATCGCGCCCGAGCAACTCGCGCTATCCGCGTACGCAATTTCCGAACCGGCGCTGAGCGAGCCGGTGATCTCGGTGGATGATTTCGGAGCCAAAGGCGACGCACGTTCGGACGACACCGACGCCATCAACCGCGCCGTCCGTAGCCTGAACCGCGGCGGAACCGTGCGCTTTACGCCGGGCAAGACGTACCTCAAACGAGGCCTGCTGGTGGTCGACCGAGCCGATATCCAGCTCTGGGGCTACGGCGCGCGACTCTACTCCGTGGTCACGGACGAGGAAGCGCGGGTGAAAGGCGCGGCGCGTGTGGGCATCCAACTGCTCGCGCCGCGCACGGCCGTGTATGGGCTCACGCTGACCAGCAACGTACGCAAGCGGCTCACCGGTCATCCCAACGCGAGCGGCGTGCACCTGGCCTCCGACGAGCAGCAGGTGATCGACGCTCGCTTCGAATACGCGGGCATCTTCGCGCGGAAGGCACGCCGCTTCGTGATCGCGCGCAACGTCGTGTACCGCTCGACAGCAGACGGTATTCACGTGACCACGGGTTCTTCGGACGGCCTGGTCGTGGGAAATCTCGTGCGCGAAACCGGCGACGACATGATCGCCGTGGTGAACTACGGGCTCGGCGAACCGACCGTCGGCAATGTACTCATCGAACGCAACGACGTCTCGGGGCAGTACTGGGGGCGAGGCATTGCCATCGTCGGCGGGCGTAACATCACCGTGCGCGGCAACAAGATCGCGCGCACCGCGTTCGGTGCCGGCATCCTCGTTCACTCGGAGACATCGTACCGCACGGCGAACGTGCGCGGTGTTCGCATCGAAGAGAACGACATCCGCGAAGTACAGACGCTCGCTCCCGACTACAACCCGGCACGCCGTAGGCGCAAAGCCGGCCACGGCGCCATCGACGTGAACGGCCAGGGCGCTCAGCAAGTGAGCGGCGTCTTGATCCGCAAAAATACCATTCAAGGCACGGCCAAGGACGGCATCTACGTACGCGGCAACGCCTGCGACATCGACATCTCCGGGAACGACCTGAACCGAATCGGTCGCACTCCCATTCACATCGATTCCGAGACGAGCCTCGCTTGTCGCATCGCTTGCACGGCCAATCGGCTCGGCCGAGCCGTACTTTCGAACCCGCGCTGCAGCGCCGCGCTCTTGCCGGGCATGAGCGCCGGCAGCGTCACGCTGGAGTGAGTGCGAGCCTACGAGCGGACCGGGCTCGAGCCGAACTCGGCGAGTGAGCCGCTGGCAGCCGCGCTATCAGCGCGCTTCGGCCGGAACTGCGTGACGGCCACGAGCCCTCCCAGGAAGATCAGAAAGCAGCGCGGTTGAGTCAGATACGGGATGCGCAGCACTTCCAAACACGCCACGAACATCGGCGGATAAAGCAGTATCCCGAGCGGTCTTTCGCGGCGCATGCCGCGGTACATCATGCCTGTAACCAGGCCGAGCACCGCGAAGTAGAGCAAGCCTCCGACGAAGCCCAGGTCATAGACAATCGGGAAGATGCCCGACATGTTGCTGAACTCTGGGTCGCCGAAGCGGTTCAAAAAGAGTTGCGTGGGAGACTCGCCCTGCCCCGTTGCCGACCAGAAGATCTCTCCAATTCCGAAGGGCAGCCGGTAAAACCAACTCAGCGTGTGAGAGAAGCTGTAGTCGGGCCAATCCGCGGTGGCGAGCAGCCCCGCGCCGCTGTTCAGCGCCGTGTAATAGTAAGTGGCGAGACGGGACACCATGAATTCCCCGAAATCCAGGTTCTGTGCTTGATACGTCTCCGCCGACCAGGAGCGCACCACTTCCGTTCCCATGAAGAACGCGACCAGCAGCGGCATCCCGAGAAACGGACCGTACGCCCCGACGATCTTGAACGACTTGCTCAAGAACGGCTGTCGCGGCGTGTAGTAGGCGAGCACGCAGGTGAGCGCGGGCACTCCCACTTCGATCAGCGCCAGGCGCTCGGACCAGATGTACACACGCGCCACCGTCAAGAACAGGATCGCGTAGAACAACACCCGCACGGGCTGAGAGAAACGCTGCCCGGAGCGGAGCGCGCCGTACAGGTAACACACGACGAAGGGCACGCCGAACTGCGTGAACGACGTCACGCCGGGCATGTGGTTCAGCTCCTGACGGTGCATCAGCAGCGACCCCTGGCGGATGATCGGCCAGAACCAGATCAGGTATGCGGCAACGACGAGCAGCCCCATGCCGAGCAAGAAGCGATCGTTCACTTCGTACAGTTTCGAGGGCCTGGAGGTGAGATCGACGCGGCTGCCCACGAGGCACCCGAACGCCAGCACCACCACGCAGGCGGCGCCCAGCGCCAAGAACTGACCGCGCATGTAGCTGCTCGCGCGCACCACCAGCAGATGCGGCCAGATCTCCGGCACGACCAACGTCATGAACAGGTAAATCGGCAAGATGAAGAACACGAGCAGCCTGCCGGGGCTGAGCCACCAGACTCGGTCGACGTTCAGGGCGGGACCGTCCGTGTATCTGCTTCTCATCATAGTCGCCGTGGGTGCAGGCCGCCTCGGAGCAACATCAGTGTGACACCGGGGTGGCTGGGGTACGGCGCGGTATCAGCAGAGACGTGTAAAATACGATGCGCGTGTCCTGCTCGTGCACGGGCGTGTGCTCGTAACGCAAGCGAATTTTGTCGAACTGGTACAGGCGATGCGCGAAAAAGCAGTTCATCCCCGAACAGGCGTCCACTTTGGTCGCGCTCAGCGGAGGCGGCGAGCTGGTGCCGCGCGCCGTGTCGACACTCGGCAATTGAATCACCGTCAGCAATAGGCCCACGCAGCACGCGGCCGCCATGAAGCGCAGGGCCGGGAACGACAACGGCAGGCTGAACAGGATGACGGCCGCGCAAATCAAGAAGCGTTCGCCAGGGTTGACGACGTTCGCGAGCTGCGGAGGCAGCAGCATGGCCAAAATGAACAGGCCGAGCACCGTGAGCGCTGCAGCTCGCTCGCGCACCGGATTCAGCTTGCGCCAGTGCAGCGCCAGCAGGCCGCCCGCGACGAGCAGACCGGCTGCAAACACCAGGTTGGACAACATCCCGGCGCCCGTCAAAACGGTACCGATGTTCGAGCTGGCCGGTTCTCCTTCGCGATCGATCAGGTTCTGA
>DATHEN010000524.1:0-3231 GCA_035318565.1 Polyangiaceae bacterium | reverse complement strand
CCTATGTACCACGACGATCGGACAGGGCGTTCTGGCCGGCAAGGCGGTGGGCGCGACTTGCGAGTACCTCGGCGTGCCGTATGGAGCTCCCCCCGTGGGCGCGTTGCGCTTCGCGCCACCGAAACCCGCTCAGGCGTGGTCAGGAGTTCGGGATGCGACGCGCTTCGGCCCCTGGTGCGTTCAAACCACGGAGCCGCCGCTTGGGGTAGCCAAAGGTGAGGATTGTCTTTACCTCAACGTGTACGCGCCGAAGACGCCGCCAGGAGCGCGACTGCCGGTGATGGTGTTCATTCACGGAGGCGGATTCTCGGCGGGCGCAGGCAGCATTTACGATGCGCAGAGTTTGTCGGAGCGCGGTCCAGCGCTGATCGTCACCATCAACTATCGCTTGGGTCCGCTCGGTTTCTTGGCCTTGCCCGAGCTCGATGCCGCGCGCGCTGCAGCTCCGTCGGGGTTGGACGGGATTCGAGATCAACAGCTGGCGCTCGAATGGGTGAAAGGCAACGCGGAGAAATTCCACGGCGATCCCGCGAACGTGACCGTGTTCGGCGAGTCGGCGGGTTCACACAGCGCGTGCGTCCACCTCGTATCGCCGAAGAGCCGCGGCTTGGCGCAGCGCTTCATCATGCAGAGTGGCTTCCTCTGTACGGTGCCGGACGCGGTCGCTACTCGGGCGCAGGCGTATACCGTTGGAGCAGAGCTTGCGCGATCGTTCTGCGCGTCGGGCGGCGATCTCGTTGATTGCTTGCGCCGCGCCGATGCGAACGCGCTTGCGGCGTGGGTCCCTGCCACGCCGTTGAATCAGCTGGGCATCAACTTCATCCCCGCCGTAGACGGCCCTGCCGGCGTGCTGCCCGAGCACCCGCAGAAGTTGGTCGAGGAGGGCCACTACGACCGAAGCGCGGCGATCATTGCCGGCAACAACCAATACGAGTGGGGTTTGTTCGACAGCCCGCTTTACACGCCCACCACGGTCGTGGCGCTCGAGCAGGCCATCCAGAACCGGTACGGCCCGCTCGCGCCGCAGATCCAGGCGCTCTATCCCGCGCGCAGCGACGCAGACGCGCAGCGCGTTTTCGACACGTTGATGACAGATGTGTTGATGCGCTGCAGGACGCGCGACCTGGCGCGCGCCACCGCTGCGCACGGAACACGCTTCTTCCTCTACCAGTACGAGGTCGGGCGCGCATTCCACGTGGACGAGCTGCTCGGGCTGTTCAAAATCGACTTCGCGCACGCCGGCGTGAGCAACTCACTGCTCTTTTTCGGCGCGACGACGCCTTCCGTCACCTTCCAGGCCACGATGCAGGGCTACTGGACGCAGTTTGCGGCTACGGGCGACCCCAACGGCAGAGACGCGCCTGTTTGGCCGGCTTACGACTCGGCGACAGAGCCTCATCTCGGCCTCGAGGATCCGCTGCCGGCCGCCGGCGCGAACCTGCAAAAAGCGCAGTGCAACTTCTGGGCGGAGCACGAGTACGGCGTCGCCGCAAGCGCACGATGACGGATCGCCACGGGCTCGGCGCTATGCCGGCTCACATTTCGACGCGCTGGCATCCGATGCCGAAGGTATGCTCGGGGGGCGATGGAGCCCAAGGAAAGAACTCCCGAGAGCCGGGTCAACGAGACATTCGCGCGCAAGTGGCATATCGACCGTTTGCTCGAGGTCGGCGGGATGGCAGCCGTCTACGCGGCGACCCATCGCAACGGCAACCGCGTCGCGATCAAGGTGCTGCGTTCAATCCTGGTGGACAACGGTGAGCTGAATCAACGCTTTCTCGAGGAAGGCTACGTCGCCAACAGGGTAGGGCATCCGGGCGCGGTCAAAGTGCTGGACGATGACGTTCTCGAAGACGGCACTCCGTTCATCGTGATGGAACTGCTCGAAGGCGAGTCGCTGGAGGGCCGTCTGAAGCGCGAAACCCGAGTGCCGCCGGAACACGCGGTGTACATCGCCGAAAGGGTGCTCGACGTGCTCGGTGCAGCACATGACAAGGGCATCATTCACCGCGACATCAAGCCAGGTAACGTATTTTTGACCAGTGACGGCAGCGTCAAAGTGTTGGACTTTGGTTTGGCACGCGTTCGCGAACGCACGCTGCAGGGGCGCGGCACTCGCCCTGGCATGATCGTCGGCACCGTCTCGTACATGCCGCCCGAACAGGCGCGCGGCAAGCGTGACCTGATCGACGCGCGCACCGATATTTGGGCGGTGGGTGCCACGATGTTCCGAGCGCTTAGCGGCCGCTGCGTTCACGAAGGCGATTCACTCAACGAGCGCCTGGTTGCGGCCATGTCACGTGCGGCACCCAAATTTTCCGACATCGTGCCGAGCACCGAGCCGACACTGGCGGCGATCATCGACCGCGCCCTGACCTTTCAACGGGAAGAGCGCTGGGCCGATACGGCACGGATGCAGAAAGCGTTGCGCGAGGCGTATCGCAAGCTCACCGGTAACCCGTACCCGGTCGCCACCACCACTTCCGTGTTGCCGGCATCACAGCCGTCCGCCAATTCGGCGAGTAGACCGGCCGACGAGTCCGTGCTCGACGTGCCCGTGAGCGTTGTGCTCGAGTCGGGCGCAGGGCGCGAGGAAATCGTGGTCGACGTCGAGGATTCCAGCGGAAACAAGGATCGCTACGAAGTGCGCCCGGTGGAGGGCGCCGATGCGACCATCGAACTGTCGTACGTGAGCATCGTAGAGTCCGAAGACTCTTGATCGGGGCGCGGCTAGTCATCGAATGCAGGCGTTCGCTTCGCTGGAGGCCGCGACGGAGTGGGCAAGAAATAGCCTCGCGGAGCTGGAAGCTCGCGCCTCCTCGCGGAGGCTATCTGCGAACCCGTGGGTGGCACTACTCTGTCTCCGAAATGACCTCTGTTGCTTCGAGAGTGCACCGTGAACGTCACAAGAGTGGCCGCGCTAACTGGCTGCGCGCGGCGGTGCTGGGGGCAAATGACGCCATCGTTTCGACGTCGAGCCTGATGATCGGCGTTGCGGCTTCCGAGGCCACGAGGCAGACCATCCTCGTGGCAGGCATCGCTGGGCTCGTGGCGGGTGCTCTGTCGATGGCTGCAGGAGAATACGTGTCGGTCAGTTCGCAACGCGACGCCGAGCAGGCCGACATCGAACGCGAAAAGCGCGAGCTCGCGAGCGCACCCCGAGCCGAGTTCCGCGAGCTCGTCGAAATTTACGTGCAACGCGGGCTCGACGAAGAGCTCGCAGAACGCGTG
>DATHEN010000523.1:0-6954 GCA_035318565.1 Polyangiaceae bacterium | reverse complement strand
TCTTCCGCGGTGAAGTTGCGATCGGCGTAGGCCACGGTTCCCAGCAGGCCGGCCATGGCCGCCACTACGGCAGCCGTCGTTTCGTCCGCACTGGGCAATTGCCGGCGCACGACCTCGATGAGTTGCTCTGCGCCGAGGGCGGTGCTCTCACGCGCTGCGGATTTGTTCCAGCGACCAAACATGTCCGTAACTTACCGCAAGCCCGCCGCCCGCGCGCCGGGGTGCGGGTCGAGATGCCCCTCGCGTGGCTTTTTGCACCGTGCTGCACGACACGCAGTTGCGTGAAGGCGCTTGTTCTTGAAGGAAGCGGCGCCTGGCGCCTTGCTGGAACGCGCGAAAAGCGTGGCTCCACTCGTTGCGCACACATCTTGCACTGGGTGGCGCGGTCGGGCACGTGCGTCCGGTCGCTTACTTTTTCTGAACAGGCGGAGGCGTTTCATGCGGTGCAGGTCTGCAATTTTCGCAGCAAGCTTCGCTCTTCTTTGGGCATGCAGTTCGGATGACGACGACGACAGTCGCCGGCGTAATACGGACGGCGGCATTTCTGGGTCGGGGGGCAATGCCGGCAGCGGCGGTAGCGGGGGCTCTGGAAATCCCGACGGTTCGGCAGGTAATTCGGGCTCAGGTGGTGCGCTAGACGGCGGCAACGAGTCGGACGGGGGAACGCTCGAGGCGTGTCTGGATCTCGGTGCTCCGGACGGCGGCGATGCCGGTGATGCCGGTGCTGCGGATGCCGGGGATGGCGGTTCGGCGTTCGCGGTGCCCAAGCGTGTGGTGGTGGGGAGCGGCGTCCCGCTTGGTGTCACGAGCGGTGGAACCTTGATTTTCCGCGATATGGCGCGCGTTCAGGCGGTCGACCTGGTTGCCGGTGGAACACCTTTCGAGATTGCGAACGCCGGTGGAACGACGGCGGTGCGGGGCCCGGTGGCGCTGCACTGGTCGAATATCGACTACGAACGGGGCACCGCGACCTTGACGATGTGGACGGGCGCGCGCTGCTTGCGGAGCGTCGCGAACTCGCTGTCCGCAGACGATGCCGTGGCCGTGAGTCCGAGCGGTTCGCACCTGCTGTATGCCAACAACATCACGGACACGACCTTCGACGTGGTGCTCGCCAGCCGCGATTTCACGACCCAGCAGGTCGTGGCCTCGCGTGTCGGTCGCGCCTCCGACACCACCTGCCGCGCACGCTACGGTTTTGCGGGCCCGAATGTCGTCCTGGCCACCTGTGCATCGGGAAGTCTCGAGGCAAAGCTCAAGGTGTGGCGGCTCGAGTCGGGGACCTGGACGGAGAAGACGATTTCAGACGGCTCGAACGGCGGCTGGGTCGCCGATGCTACCGGCCAACGCATCGTTTATACGGACAACCGTTCCAACGCCTACTACTGGGGCGGTGGGGATGGTCCGGGCACGGTGGTGGACGATGGCGTCGGCTGGATTCGGCTGAACCCCACTGGCAACGTGCTGTTATACGGGGCTGGCAGCCAGATGCGGCGCACGGCGCTGCCGCCGGACCCGGACCAGCTGCCGCTCGTGATCGTCTCGCGCAACTTTCGCAACATCGCGGCCTGGAGCCCGAACGATCAATACGCGCTTTACTCGAGCGCGGTGACTTACGAAGGCGGAGAAAAGCGCGATCTCTTGCTGGCGCGGACGGCCGTGGAAAATCGCACTCTGACTCGGCTCGTCAACACGGTGACCGCGCGGCTTTCGCGTTCTGCGTTCACGGAGGACAGCCGATACGCGCTGTATCTCACGGACGTGAACGCGCAGGGCGCCGGCACTCTGACCGTGCGTCCCCTGGCAGGGGGCACGGACGTCACGCACCCGAACGTGGACACCGTGCTCGCCGTGCGCGACTCGCTCGTGCTGTTCAGCGCAAACCGCAGCGAGACGGCGGTACCCGTGGTCGCCGAGTTGAAACTGCTGGACGCAGCTGGCGTAGCGGCACCCACCACACTGCAATCGAGCATCGTGGACGGTCGCAACTTCTACCTCACGCCGGACCGCTCGGCCGTGGTGTACGCGCGGCCGCCCCAGACAGGCAACGCCGCGATTGAAGGCATCTGGGTTCAGCCAGTCGAGTAACGACTCTGGTTCGAGAGCGAAAACGGGCTCGGCGATCGATCAACTCGCCGGGCCCGCGCCGAGCGTGCCTGCGTAGTGTGGGAGCTCGTGTTCGACCTGCCGTACCAGCGCGGCCCACTGCAGATAGAGCCGGCCGGGGCTGGTGAAGACTTCTTTGGCCTGGCGCGCCGGCTCCGCCGGTACCTCGATGGCCTCATCCCAGCGCGCCAGCACGGCCAGGTTCAGCTCACAGGTGCGCTCGAGATCGAGCATGTCGATCACGGCTTGTTCGATGGAGTTTCCGAGCGTGATCAAGCCGTGATTCTGCAAGACGGCCACCCGCTTGTTACCAATACCGTGGCAGAGGAGCCCAGCCTGCTCCTTGCTGGCGACGACGCCGTCGTATTCCGTCACGAGCGCGTGGTCTTCGTAGAACGAGCACGCAGTTTGATCGATCAGCTTTATGGGGCGACCGAGCGCGGCGAATGCGGTGCCTTTGGGCGGGTGCGTGTGGCAAATCGCGGTGACGTCGTGGCGCGCTGCATGGAGAGACGCATGAATGGCGAAGGCCGCCTGGTTGTAGAAACCTCTGCCTTCCAGAATTTGCCCTTGATGATTCACGACGAGCAGATCGTCCGCCGTGACTTCGGAGAACAAGGGTCCCAGCGGATTCACCCAGAACTCGTCCCGTGTTCCGGGAACTCGGCAGCTGATGTGGCCGGCGATGCCGTCGTCCATCTTGCGGCGCGCGATGATGCGAAAGGCTGCTGCCAGCTTGCGCTTCAGCTCCTGACACTCCGGTGTACTTCGCGAGAAAGTGGCTTTGGCGGGTTGGACTGTGGGCTCGTTCATTGCGGGTTCCATGGAAATGATCCTCGTGTCTCAGGTGGGCCATGCGTCCGGAAGCTGAACCAAGCGTGCTGGCATCGCGATGCGCAGCAAGGCCAGAACCAGACCTTCCGTGAAGCGTTCATCACTGACCAGGGCTTGCCCCAGCACGTGTCCGTGAACCGCGCCTTCGAGCAAGCAGAACATCATGTAAGCGGCGGCTTCGCTGTCTCCCTCGTAACCCCAGCCACGCAGCACGTTCGCCAGGCGCTCCACGGCCTCACGCTCGGAGGCCGCCATGATCGCCTCGATCTCGGCGTCGCACAAACGGCGCTCGGTGATGACAGTGTGAAGCGCGCGATCGGCCCGGTGATAGGCCACGAATAATTCGACCAGCGCACGCATGCGAGTCCTCGCGCCGTCGATCAGCACACGCAGTTCCGGGACTGCGGGAGGCGCGTGCGCGAGCGGCGCTGTCTGCTCGTGCATGGAGTGCACGCGTTCGCGCGTGATCTCGCGGAGCAGCGCGTCTTTGTCCGGAAAGTAATGATAGAAGGTGCCGGTCCCCAGCGCCGCGCGTTCGGCGATCGACTTCGCGGTAGTGAGCGCGTACCCGCGGTCGGAAAATTCGAGACGTGCGGCCTCGACCAACGCCGCGCGTGTCTTGTGAGCACGGGGTTGCTGCGGTTCACGCATGCCGGCCGGCAGGGTCATGCATCATGCATACAAGAACTCGAACTCGACGTCAAGTTCGGGTTAGCCGTCTATGTAGTTGTTTTAATTAAAAACTGAGATAGGCAACCAGCGGATCGTGGTCCGTGATGCGCGTCGGGAAGTCCGCGTGCCGGTGCACGGCGTCTACCCCTGCGAGACGCGGCAACAGGGCCGGGGAAACGAAGATGTGGTCGAGCGCCTGGGAGTTGCCGTCATAGACGTAGCTGTAGCGATCGTGAGCCGGGAGCATCTCGATCACGGGGATCAGGCCGGCTAGCTTCAATGGGGACAGTGCGGGCGAGAATTCGAAGTCGTTGAAGTCTCCGAGCGCCATCAGCTGCGCTTCGGGTTCGACCGCGAGGAGCGTGTCCACGAATGCTGCGATCGCCCGGGCCTGAGCGGAGCGTTGCCGTGCACTCGGCGTTCGCGGTGGCTCGAAACGTCCGAACGCTGTTTCATCGCCGAGCTTCGACACGAGGTGCACGGCGATCACGAACAAGCGCCGTCCTCGAAACGAAAACTCCGCAGCGAGCGGCTTACGACTCTCGCGAAACGCACGATCGGCGGGCGCGATGCGCCCTGGACTGAAGGCGAGGCGTGCGGATCCGGAGCCGAGCTCTAGCGAATTCTCGGTATCGGCACCGGCGCCGGCGCGGTCCACGAACTGAAGGCCACGGTCCGTACGAAACAGCAGGACGCTGCGCACGTTGCTGCCCGGCTGGCCGCCATCCGCGTCGTCATGGGGATCGATCCAGCGCGCCTGGTATGCTGGCCCATGTGCGGCGACGATCGCGCGAGTCAAACGATCCAGCGTTTGAAGGCTGCTAACCTGCGTGTCGTTCTGCGCGCCGTTGTCGTCCTGGATTTCCGAGAGCGCGAGCAAATCCGGAGCTCTCAGATGAATGGCGATCAACTCCGCCAATGCGGCGAAGCGCGGCGAGTCTGCAGTTGCCGCCAAATTTTGTAGGTTCAAGCTGGCGATGCTCAGCTGCTCGTCCCGAAGCGCGGGCAACTCGAGCGTCTCGCGCACGGCCATGCTTGCCAACAGCGGCGGCAGAGGAGCGCAGGGCCACAGCTCGAAGCGGCCGCCGTGATAGCGCACGATACCTTGAACGGCTGCGGAAAAGCCGGCACCTACCGCTGCGTTCGGCAGCGGAATCTCGGGCGCGCTGCCGAGGAGCAAGCGTGCGGGATTGGTGTTTTCGTCTGTAATGAGGGCGCCTCCGTGCTCCGTACGCACCGCCATGGCCGGCTGCGGAAGCAGCGTTACCAGCGTGCGACCTCCGATCCGCATGCTCGGTGAAACGACCGCGGCCTGCTCGAGCTCGATGCGCATCCCTTCGAGGCTCTCGTAGAAGTCCAGAGCACTTTCTCGAGGTTGCAAAGGGGTGCTTGGATCGTCCAGCGTGCGCAAGCTGCCGCCGGTCGAGACTCGATTGGGTACACTGCGACCTTCGGTACCGACACGAACGGGCGCGGGCAACCGCTGGAATCGCGCGAGGATTTCCACGGAGCGCGGTGCCGTCAGAAGCGTGGTGCTCAGATACGATTGCAGCCCCATGCCGGCAGAGCAGTCGTGACAGCTGGCGCGCAGCTCCTGCACGTGCGCGGCGATTCGGACTGCATCGCCAGGAGTCGGCTCGGGTGCCGTCGACGTCGACACGAATAGCCCCTCCGAAGTCCGGTCATCTCCATCCGGTTCCGGGTCTTGCATGAAGAAACCGTCCGGAAGTACGCACGTCACGATGCCGGTTAGATCGCGAACGAGCGTGCCCGCGAGGCGAGAACCGTGAGTGACGCCCTGTACGTCACGGATGCGAAGTGGTCCGTACGTGAACGGCCGGGGCGCCACGAAGTCGACTGTGCCGCTGTCGGCGGAAGCCGCGGCTTCAATGGCCGCATCCGAGCCTACCGCAATCGGTGCGGCCCGCGGGCTGGCGGTATTGCAGCCGCTCCCGGCAAGCCACGCGAGCGCCGCTAGAAACGCAGAGCGGGCAAGCGGGGTGTCGAAGGCACGCAGCATGGCGAACGCGGGGAGGAGTCGGCCACTTGCGACCCCGCGTTGCGCCAAAGATCAAAGGGTGGCGGATGCTTCGAGTGGCTCGGGCCTGGATCCAAAATCCGTTGCCGGCTTTGCGGTGTGCGCGCTCCGAAACGTGCGATAGGCCTCGGCGTCGAACGAGCGCGTGAGCTTGCGGAAGCGGAACGTGAAGTCCGGCCACAGGGCGGTGTTTCTGCCGTTCTCGTTCAGGTACCAGCTCTTGCAGCCAGACTGCCAGATGGCCGTGCCGAGCTTCGTCTGCAAATTCGCGTTGTACGCAGCCTGCGCGTCGGGCCGCACGTCGACCGCGGCCCAGCCATTTTTGCGCATGGCCTGCACGGCATCGAGGATGTACGCGACGGCGGACTCGATCATGTAGATGATCGAGTTGTGGCCGAGCCCGGTGTTAGGCCCGCAAATGAAGAACAAGTTGGGAAAGCCGCTGACGGTGGCGCCCTTGTATGCCTCCATGCCGTCTCGCCAGGTATCCAGCAAGTCCACGCCGCCCGTGCCGATGAACGCACCCCGGCTGATGAACTCCTGAGCTTTGAAGCCGGTGCCGAAGAGGATCGCGTCCACCGCTCGCTCGCTGCCGTCTTCCGTCACCAGGCCGCGCTCGTTGGCTTCGCGAATCGGCGTGGTGACGAGCTCCACGTTGGGTCGGGTCAGGGCGGGGTAGTAGTCGTCGGAGAGTAGGATGCGCTTGCAGCCGATCTGGTAGTTCGGCGTCACCCTGCTGCGCAGAGCAGGGTCTGCGATCTGCTGCTCGATGTGCTGGCGAGCCATGCGCTCGGCTTGCGCCATCAACTCGGGTTTGACGACGAACGCCAGCGCGCGGCTCTCGAGCTTCCAGTAAAGAGCCTGTCGCATGAGCTTTTGCGTGCCAGGGAATCTGCGGAACAGCGCCTGCTCCAGACTACTGACCCGCCGATCCGCCTTGGAGACGATCCACGGCGCCGAACGTTGATACAAAGCGAGTTGCGCGACTTTGGGCGCGATCTGCGGCACGAACTGGATCGCGCTCGCTCCGGTGCCGATCACGGCCACGCGTTTGCCGCGCAGGTCGAAATCGTGATCCCATGCGGCCGAATGAAAGCGGCGGCCGCGAAACTTCTCGAGCCCGGGGATGCTCGGATATGCGGGGTTGCTGAGCCCGCCGGTCCCGCCGATGAGCACGCGCGCGCGGTACCGCCGTCCGGCGCTGGTGTGAACGGTCCACGTGCACGAGGCGGCGTCGTATTCGGCGCGCACGACGTTCTCTCCGCAGCGAACGTGCGGGAGAACTCCGTACTTTCTCGCGCAGT
>DATHEN010000522.1:0-3139 GCA_035318565.1 Polyangiaceae bacterium | reverse complement strand
CGAAGCTGCGCGTGCGATAAAATCCGGCGATCATGTGGTGCACGCGTTCTGCTGCGAAGGACCAGCGCGCCCAGAACAAATAGCTGAGCAACAGCTTGCGGCGCTCGGGGCTCTTGAAACGCCGGAGCGACTCGATCATGTGCTCCTTGGTGTAAAACTGGCGCCAGGCGTCGATGTACGCCTGAATCCATTCCTCGCGCGTCATGCGCGGGTGCGCGGTGGTGACGTGAAAGGAGTCGAGCTTCGAAAAGTCCGGGTCCACTTCGACGCCGTTGGCAATGGCTCGCGCGTAGTCCTCACTGCCGCGCAGCAGCGTCTTGATGAAGAACGACGCGAAATCCACGCCGCGGCGGTGCAGCTCCGCCACGTCTTGCAGCACCGAGCTCGGTGTGTCGTTGTCGAAACCGACGATGTACCCCGCGTGCACCATGATCTCGTGTTCGTGGCACGTTTTCCAAAGTGCCTCGAACGTGTCGACGTGATTTTGAACCTTGGATGCACCAGCCAGGTTCTCGGGATTCATGGACTCGACGCCCATGAAAACCTGCTCGCAACCGGCGGCGGCGAGCTTCTGGATGAAGCGTGGAATCTTGTAACAGGCCAGATCGGCTTCGATCATGAAGCGGATGTCATAGCCCTCGCGTCTCAGGCCGATGAGTCCATCGAGCAGCTCTTCCCAGCGCTTGTTGCGGGCGAAGTTGTCATCCGTGAAAAACAGCGCGACGCCGCCTTCCGCCTCGCAGATTCCGCGCACCCAAGCCAGAATCTTCTCCGGCGGACGCGATCGCGATTTGCGCCCCTGCACGTTGATGATCTCGCAAAACGAACAGGTGAACGGGCAGCCACGGCAAGTGTCGATGGTGCGCACGTGCGTGGCGAAGCAGCCATCGAAGTAGCCCTCGGGGAACTCGGGCATCGGCGCGTCCGTCAGGTCCGGTTGCCCTCCGCGGTAGAGCGGCTGTTGGCGATCGTTCAGGATGTCCGAGAGCACTCCCGTCCAGGCGGTTTCGCTCTCGCCGTGAAAAACCGACACCCCGCGATCCATCAGCTCCTGGATCTCGTCCGGCATGCGACGCGGGCAGGGAATGCCCGGGCGGCGCGGATCGACCACGCCATCGTACATGGTGGAGATCGATCCCGAGACGTGAAAGCCGCCGATGACACAGGTGGCTCCAATGCGCTGCCAGCGCTCGACGAGGTCTCGAGCGCGGGGGAATTGACCCGTCTGCACGCCCACGAGTCCCACGATGACGCGCGTGCCGGCTTCCGGAAAGCGCCGGTACAGAGCCGCCAGGCGCCGCGAGTGCTCTTCGATGCGGTCCTCGAACAGGTAAGTCTCGACGGGAACGTCGATCTGAAGTGATGCGACGGCTTGCTTGGTGAGAGCGTTCATCACGCCCACGCTGTTCGATGGCACGACCACGCGGCGGTAGCGGTGCGGAAAGCCGCGGTCGTCGTACTGCGTGGGTTGAATCAGGACGACCACGATGCGCCGCACGGACTCGGGCAAGCGCACTCTGAAGAGCGCGCCTTCGCCGAGCTGCGTCAGATTGCGAGCGTGGATGAGTATTTCCAAGTGAGATTGCCCTGATGTGCTCCCCGTCCGAGCGCGAGTATCAAAGAAAACCTGAATTCCGCGGGCTCGTCGACCATCGCCCTGCGTTCGCGCGGGGGCGAACGAAATTTTCGGTCATCGCTTCAGCTCCCGCGCTCGCGGGGCAGAGTCTTTCGCGTATCATCGATCCGCACGGCGCGATTGTGACACGCACGTTTATCTAGCTGCGCAGGGGCAACGCAGGACTTTTTTGGCCAAGCGCGTTCCGATGAGCACGCTTTTTTCGCGCGTGCGTTGTAAAGGGCACGTTAAGCTTGGCTGTGTCCTCGAAACGGCTGGCTCACGCCCAGCAGAGCACTGCGCTGATCGAGAGCCCGCGCGTCGCGTACGCGCTCGCGGCGCTGTGTGGCCTATTCTATTTCTTGGCCTTTCCAGGCATCGATTGCTGGCCGCTCGCGTTCGTGGCGCTCGCGCCTTTGATCGTCGCGTTGCGCGGACAAGCGCCCAAGCGCGCGGCGGGCATCGGCTGGATGGCGGGCTTCACCATGACCCTGCTCGGCTTCTATTGGATGGTGGGCATGCTGCAGGCATTCGGTGGCTTTTCACTGCCGGTGGCCGTGCTGTTCACGGTGGTGGTGTGCGGATATCAGGCCGGACGAATCAGCTTGATGGGCTGGCTGTGCGCGCGCGCCGAGCGGCGCGGCTGGCCATTCGGCGTCGTGTTCGCCTGCGCGTTCGTGGCGAGCGAGATGCTCTATCCACTTTTGTTCCCATGGTTCTACGGCGCGACGGTGCATCAGGTCCCGGCATTGGTGCAGGTCGTGGAGCTCGGGAATCCAATTTTCCTTGGGCTCGTGCTAGTCGCCGCGAACTTGGCGATCGCCGAGCTCGTCACCGCGCGCATCCAGGCGCGCAGGCCGCGCTTCGGAAGCGTTGCCGCGCTGGTTGCGGTGCCGGTGCTGGCTGCCATCTATGGCGCCGTGCGCATCCCGCAGGTGGACGCAGAAGTGGCGCGGGCGCCCAAAGCGCGCGTGGGTCTGGTTCAGGCGAACATGAGCCTGTTCGGCAAACGCGAACACGTGCAACTCGGGCTCGACCGGCACTTGAAGCTCACGCGCGAGCTCACGGCCAAGGGGCCGCTGGATCTGGTAGTGTGGAGCGAAACCAGCGACATGAGCGCCACGGACGAGGCGCAGATTCGCGAGCGCTATCCGCAAGAATTCACAGCCAGCTTGGGTGTTCCCCTGATCTTCGGCGCGATTATCTCGCGGGAGGTGCGCGACTCGCGAGAGCGGGTGTACCTGAATTCAGCTCTGGCCACGGATCGCTCCGGGCAGATAACGAGCCGCTACGACAAACACTTGCTGCTCGCTTTCGGCGAATACCTGCCGTTCGGAGACGAGCTCCCCTGGCTGCACCAGTGGCTGCCTGCGGCCGGCCGTTACGTTCCAGGAGACAGCCTCGAGCCGCTCAAGGTGGGCGAGCGGCGGGTCGCGATGTGTATCTGTCTGGAAGACATCGTGCCGAGCTTCGTGAACCACGTCATGCGCGGTACGAGCCCCGATCTGCTCGTCAACATGACGA
>DATHEN010000521.1:0-2517 GCA_035318565.1 Polyangiaceae bacterium | reverse complement strand
CAGATCCAGATGCTGCCGATCAGCGCGACCCCCGCGATCCACGTAAAGTTCCCGACCTTCTGCACCAGACGCTCGAAGGCGTCATGGTGGTGAACGTAGTAGTACGCGACGAGCACGCCGTACCAGATCTCGTCGAAGCGGTTGTGCGAGCGGTAGTAGAAGCCTTCGAGCAGCACGATGCTCGGGTTCAGCTTGTACTGAAGCGCGCGCAGGCCGAACGGAATGAGCATCAACGCCCAGAGCCAGGCCGGTCGCACGCCGCGCTTTTGCGCCTGAAACACGAACACCAGGCAGAGCGGCAAGAGCAGGTAAAAGTGTTCCTCCACGCACAGCGACCACGCCCAGGGCATGGGATTGGCTTCGCCCGCGCCGAAGAAGTAATTCAGCGTGTACGTGTAGTTCTGCCACGAGTTTTTGACCAACTCGTTCCAGCTTCCCCCCATCATGAAGAAGCCGAAATCCTGGAGCTCGTAGCGGAGGTACCAGAAGATGGCGAGCGTCAGGATGAAGTAATACGCCGGGAAAATGCGCATCGAGCGGCGCGTGAAGAACGACCAGAACTCCACCGTGCCGGTGTTTTTCAGGCTCAACATCAAAATGCGGCCGATCAAAAAGCCGCTGAGCACGTAGAACACGTCCAGCCCCACCCAGAAGCCGTTGATCGAACGGTGGAACCAGTTGAGTTCGGCCGTGGACGCACGAATCGGAAAGTTGCCGCTGAACATCGCGACGTGAAAGCACACCACGAAGTACGCGCTGAGTCCGCGCAAGCCGTTCAGCACGTGGAAGTCTTCAGCGGGCGGGGTCAAAACTTCCCGCCGGAAGCGATCGACTAGTTTGCTCGCGAAGTTCAGGGCCATTCTGCTGGTTCAGGCGCTCCGGGGGCCGCGATATAACACATCAACGGGTTTTGTTGATGTAGCGGCCGAAGGTCCAGAGCACGTTGAAGCCAAAACCGGTGCTGGCTTCGCCCCGGCAGATGGGCGGCATGATGTCGTGCCACATCAGTAGGTTCGTGAGCTTCTGGCGGATGTACGCGTCTTCGACTTCCGTGAGATAGAGTTGATTGGAGGGCACCGAGATCGAGTCGACCGAATCCCGAATCCGCATCTCGAAGGTGCGTTGGTGGATCGAGCCTTCGAAGTGCCCGCTGAGCTGTTCGTGGATCAGCGCGGCCGGTGTGGCGGCGGGGAGGATCTGGCGATTGGCAGCGACCTGGGCTTGCGCCCGGCGCTCCGGGGTGAGCTCCTCGCGTTGTTTTTCCAGCGCCGTGGGCAGGTCGGCATACAGGTCGCGCGTATCTTCCGGCAGCCGTTCCAGGAGCTCCTGCATGAGCTCCGGCCTCTCGAGCAGCTCGAGCGCGCGCCGGCGCAGGCGCCGGTTCGCCTCGTGGAAGAGCACCGAATGCGGGATCGTCGGTCCCAGGTCCGGCGAGTTCCAGATCAGCTGTCCGCCGGGCACGAGCACCTTCTGCATGGCGTCGAACACGCGCGGCAAGGCGCCCACCGGGATCAGGTGGAACACCATGCTCGCGATCAGAATGTCGGCCGACTGCTCGCCGAGCAACTCGTGCAGTGGGATGAACGAATCGCCGCGGCGGATCGAACGGAAGCGCACGTACGGGCAGTCTTTCAGCAGCTCATAGCCCTTGGCGAACCAGCTCGAAGGGATGTCGAGCAGCTCGAGCGTGAGCGAAACCTTGCGCGACTCGAGCGTGTGCAAAAGGCCCGTCTGGCGCAGGGCCTTCATGAGCTCGAGCGCGATCAGGCCCGTACCGGTGCCGTAGTCCACGATCCGGATCGAATCCGTCTTGCCGCCGCGCAAGCGAGCTCCAACGTCTTCCAGCACACTCTTCACGAGCAGGCCGCACGCATTCGAAACCCAGTTGCGCGCGTAACGCAGATTGCCGTCGTGATAGAGCAGCTGATGCAGCGCTTCGCCGTCCGCCGGCGGCGTGTTCGGTTCCGGCACCCACTCGTCCGTGCCGCGTTTCACGTTCGGAGAGCGCGGGATCAGGTCGTCCGAAGTGCCGACCACGAAGTGATTCACGCTGATCGACACGAACGGCTTCTTCGAAGGGTAGCGCGCTTGCCGATACAGAATCGGGGCGAGGCCGGCGGCCTCCGCGCAGCGCATGAACACCTCGAACTCCACGTGATACTGGTGTGAACAGCCGTGATAGAAATCGAAGGTGATGTTGTGAATGTCGCCCACGTGGCGGGACGCGAGCTTCGGCTCCACGGAGTGCGCTTCCAGAATCAGAATTCCGTGACGCGCGGTCCATTGAGCCCAGCGGCTCAAGAACTCGATCAGGTTGCGCTCGAGCAGTAAATTCGGGATAGCCTCGCCGTCCTCGGTCACGAAGGCGCCCGTCGAGCGATCGTTGTGATCGTAGACGCGGCTCGGTTCGGGAGGCTGGTAGCGCCGGTTGTGATCGATGAAGGCGCGGATGTGCAGGCCGTCCCGAATGTCGAGACCTTCGCGCGCGAGATCGTCGGCGAAGCGCGCTGGATCCGT
>DATHEN010000520.1:0-8255 GCA_035318565.1 Polyangiaceae bacterium | reverse complement strand
TCCCACGGTCACGAGCAACAGCGGCGACGACATGGGGGCGGCGCGAGTGGCGCGACGCGTCTCCGACGGTTTGCGGCGCT
The DNA here is from genome assembly GCA_035318565.1 of Polyangiaceae bacterium. Classification (GTDB taxonomy): domain Bacteria; phylum Myxococcota_A; class Polyangia; order Polyangiales; family Polyangiaceae; genus DATDJP01. Next base: position 8,175 of record DATHEN010000520.1, on the reverse strand, counting down.
TCCGCAAAGCTCGCGGTCTGTCATTGGACGAGCTCGCGCAAAGAAGCGGTGTGAGCCGCGCAGCGCTCTCACAGATCGAGGGCGCCCGCACGAACCCCACGCTGGCCGTCCTCTGGAAGGTGGCCGTCGGTCTCGAAGTCCCATTTCAGGTGCTGATGGGAGTGACGGAAGAGCTCGGGCCGCGCATTCTGCGAGCCGGAGAAACGCCTCCCCTGCGCAGCGCGGACGGTCGCATGGAAAGCCGGTTGCTTTCGCCGGGCGGCTCGGCGCCCGACCTCGAAGTGTACGAGCTCACGTTCCTGCCCAAAGCTGCGCACCGCAGCGAGCCGCACGGTCAAGGGACGAACGAGACGCTGATCGTTTTGACAGGCGCCTTGCGCGTCAGCATCAGCGAGGAAACGTACGAGCTGGCCGCAGGCGATACGCTGTTTTTTCACGCAGACGTGCCGCATGTGTACGAAAACAGAAGCTCGCACGAGAGCCGCTGTATCGACGTCATTCGTTACGTGCGCGCGAACTGAAGCGGCGCGGCCCGCGCTCACGACGCGGCGCGCACTTGCCGCGATTCTGCGTTGCCGAGCTCCGCGAGCAGCGCGACGAAACGCGCGCGCCCGCAGCGGCGCAGCAGCAAGACGGGCTGATTCGCGCGACGACACAAGCGCTTGGCGAGCAGCACGCCCCCGTGGCTGTTCACGTCCGTCAAGATCAGCACGAAATCAGCGCGGCTCACCACCGTACGCAGCTGGGCCGCGCCATGCCCACCCGTGTGACCGGAGTGGAATTCGAGCGTGTGGCCTGCGTCTCGTGCCAGGGCTTCGAGCTGCCCTTCGCTGCGATCGAGGCCGCCAATCCAGGCAATATGCATAGCGTCTTTCCTGCAGACGCATGTCTATTAACATAGACAGAAGGAAACGCAAGCGGGCCGCCGCCCATGATCAGGGGCAGCGGCCCGTTCGGTGCGCTTTCAGCTGCTGATTTTCAGCTGCTACCTTCGAGGTGGTAGCCGCGCTCGCCGTGGTCGGTGAGATCGAGGCCGGTTTCCTCGTCGTCCGGCGTCGGCCGCAGGCCGATCGTGGCCTTCAGCGCGTACGCGATGACCGCGGTGGCCACGCAGGCCAGCACGATCGTCACGCCCATGGCCTTGAGCTGCTCGATCCACAAGCTGCTCCCAACCACGTCCTTGAGGTTCAAGTCCAGGTTCGCGTTCACCTTGGAGGTCGCGAGCACGCCCGTGAGGAAGGCGCCGAGCGTGCCACCGACGGCGTGCACCCCGAAGGTGTCGAGCGCGTCGTCGTAACCGGCAGCGTTCTTCAGCTTGGTGCAGGCCACGAACGTGACCAGGCCTGCGAGCACGCCGCAAATCACGGCGCCCGTCGCATCGACGAAGCCGGCCGCCGGAGTGATCACCACCAAGCCACCGACGATACCCGAGCAGAAGCCGAGCACCGTGGGCTTCCCTCGCGTGAGCCACTCTGCCATGGGCCAGGTGAAGCCTGCGACGGCTGCAGCGAGCGTGGTGGTCATGAAGGCGTTGGAGGCGACGACATCCGAACCACCAGCGCTACCCGCGTTGAAGCCGTACCAGCCCACCCACAGCATGCCGGTACCGATCATCGTCAGCGCCAGGCTGTGCGGTGCGAAGTTCGCCGTGCCGAATCCTTTACGCTTGCCGACGATGAGCGCGAGCACCAGCGCCGACCAGCCCGAGGACATGTGCACCACGGTGCCACCCGCGAAGTCGATGGCCTTGATCCCGGCCTTGGCGTTCCACACGCCGTTCATGAAACCGTCCACACCCCAGACCATGTGGGCCAGTGGGAAATAAACGACGACCATCCACACTGCCATGAAGATCATCAATGCGCTGAACTTCATGCGTTCGGCGATGCTGCCGACGATCAGCCCCGGCGTGATAATCGCAAACATCAACTGATACATCGAGAAAACGTTGTGGGAGACCCACGCGGCGTAGTCAGTGTTGGGCATCGAGTCCACGCCTGCCAAGAAGGCAAACTTCATACTGCCGAAGAAGGGGCTCCCGGACGAAAACGCGATGCTGTATCCAAATGCCCACCACATGAGCGTCACGAGGCCGCTCAAACCGAGACACTGCGCCATGACCGAGAGCACGTTCTTGGTGCGCACCAGTCCTCCGTAGAAGAGCGCTAGACCCGGCAGCGTCATGAACAATACGAGCGCCGCGCACACCATGAGCCAGGTGTTGTGTCCCGGGCCGGGGCCGGCAACTTTGGAGGTGGCAGCATCGGCGCGCGCGCCGTTGTTCACGTATGCTTCCAAGTCGCCAATCCGCTTCTCGAGATCTGCGGGACTGGCGGGCGCCGCTGCCGCTGCGGGCTCTGCGGCAGCTGGCGCGTCTTGCGCGAGGCTCACGCCGGGCAGCACGAGCAGCACGGTCAAGAGCAAGAGAATCCGCTTGAGCATGAGGGGTTCCTTTTCTGGCCGATGGCAGAGTGCCACGGTGGTGAGCGCGAATACCCGTCGGCCTGTTTCTCCCCGGTTTCGCAGGCGCTTCGCTTGGCTTTTTGGCCTGCAAAGGTGATTCGAGTTCCCAATTCCTTCGTTCTATTCCGGTCAAACCGGATTTCATGCTCAGCGCTTCGAATCGCAAACGTCGGAGTGCAGCTACGCAGTGCAGCGACGCGTAAGTGACAGCGAGCGTGGCTCGGGTACTGCACGCTTCGCTACAGCGAGTGACAGCACAGCGAGTGACGGCGCCGCATCAGCGCAACAGGACGCTCGCGACTCGCGCGCTTGCGAGCTCTTGCTGCCGCTACACGACACTCCACGCTTCGAATCATCGCTAGTCGCGTGCGCGTGCGCGACGGGAAATCAGATCGGACTCCCATGTTGGATTGAGCGCCAGCCTAGCGCAGCTGACGACACGACTGAGACGCATTCGAGATCGAGTCGGACGGGCGCGACCGGTATTGCCACTTTGCAACCCGCGGATACGCGAGTGGCACACGCCCGCCGTCAGCGCCGCTCCTCGTCACATCCGCAGCCGGCGCACTCGCGCGAGAGCGAGTGTGCGCGTGCTCGGTCGAGCGCCGATGCATTCTCGACTCGCAACGACACGTGGCTCGGCGGCTCTCGGATCACGTCGCGTCATTCGTGAGAGACGCGCACGAGGTCGCCACGGGCGCCGCAACTAACGCGGTTTTTTGCGCAGCACACACCCTGGATTACATCCATTGTTCATCGCCGCAGATTGCACCATTCACGACTTTTATCGGAAATACGCAATATGCTGTTCGGGCAAACTCGATAATCTCACCGGCTTCGCGGTTGACAGCTGAGCTTGTTCCGCAGTACACGAGCGCCACATACTCATGCCGACAGCCGATCTCGACCAACAGATTCGTGACCGCATCGAAATGTTCGTTCAGGAGCTGACCGCGCTCGTGCGTCAGTCAGCCGTGCAAGCGGTCGCTTCTGTCCTGGGCGACGGCACGACCACGCGACGTGGGCCCGGTCGCCCGCGCAGTAATGGACTCACCGCGCTCGTCGGATCGCGGCGCGGAGGCCGTGCTGGCGGTCGCCGCAAAGGCGAAAAGCGAGCACCCGAACAACTCGCAGCGCTGGTCGACAAACTCTTTTCCTCGATCAAGTCGAAGCCTGGCCAGCGCATCGAAGAGATTGCCTCCACGCTGGGCATCTCCACCAAAGAGCTGACCTTGCCGGCGAAGAAACTGATCGCCGAAAGACGCGTGTCCACCAAAGGTCAGAAGCGCGCAACGCGCTACTTCGCGCGCTGAGCTCGTTCACTCGGTCGGAGCGCGCACCAGCTCCGAGTTCTCGTCAATCTCGCCTTGCACCTGCATGCGGGTGAGCGAACACTGGGCGCAGTCGGATGTCCAAGAACGCCTCTGCGGATCTGGTGATCGTCGGTGCGGGCTCGGCCGGTAGCGTGATCGCCGCGCGCGCTTCCGAAGGCGGCGCTCGCAGCGTGCTGCTGCTGGAAGCCGGGCCCGACTACGACGACGTCGCAGCGCTGCCGCGCGACCTGCTGGACGGCACGCGAAACTCCGTGATTTCACACGATTGGGGCTTCACGCACAGCCCCACCGCCCGGCAAATCCCGTTCGACTATCCGCGCGGCAAAGTCGTGGGTGGGTCTTCCGCCGTCAACACCTGCATCGCCCTGCGCGGATTGCCGCACGACTACGACGAGTGGGCCGAGCGCGGCCTCGAGGAATGGTCGTTCGATCGCTGCTTGCCGGCATTCAAGCGTCTCGAGAACGACCTCGATAGAGTCGATGAGTGGCACGGGCAGGACGGACCGATTCCGATTCGCCGCCACACGCCCGATGAGCTCGTGCCCTGGCAAGCAGCGTTCGTCGAGGCCGCGCGAGAGCTCGGCTTTCGTGAATGTGCGGATCACAACAATCCCACTCTGACCGGCGTGGGCGCACATCCCATGAACAAGCTGCGCGGCATACGCATGAGTGCCGCACGCTGTTATTTGACGCCGCAGGTTCGCGCGCGCGAGAACCTGCGCATCGTGGCCAATGTCTTGGTAGAGCGCGTACTGTTCGAGAATCGGCGCGTCGTCGGCATACAAGCTCGCGTCAACGGCGAGCGGTGTCGATTCGACACTTCGCGAGTGCTCCTCTGCGCCGGTGCGATTGCGTCACCGGGTATCTTGTTGCGCTCCGGCATCGGCCCCGAGCGCAGCTTGAGTCACCTGAAAATATCCATGGTGAGCCAGCTGCCCGCGGTAGCAGCGCGGCTGCTCGACCACCCAGGTTCGGCGATGCTGCTCGCGCCGAAGGCATCCGTGTGCGAGCTCACTCACCCTCTCATTCAAACGGTGTTGCGTTACACTTCACAAGACAGCGCCTACATCGACGACATGCAGCTTCAGCCCGGCTCACTGTTACCGCTGACCCGCATCGAACTCCCGATTGTCACGTTGATGTGCTGTGTGGGCAAACCGAGCGGCGCCGGTCGCATCGAATTTAACAGCGCTGATCCCGAATCGAAGCCGAAGATCACATCGGACTTCGCCCGGCATCCGCAGGACTTGGCGCGCGCTGCAGAAGCCATGGAGCTTGCGGCGCTGTTCGCCTCGACCAAGCCCATGCGCCAGCTCGCGACCTTGCTCTGGCCCGCGCAGCCAATTCTTTCCAAGCGCCAGCTCGTGCTCGATTGGTTGCCCAAAGCTTCGGGGTCGGGCTATCACCCGTGCGGAACCGTGCCCATGGGCCCGGAGGGGGACGCGGAGAGCGCCGTGGACGGCCGCGGCAGAGTGCGCGGCGTGCAGGGCCTGTTCGTAGCGGACGCGAGCATCATGCCCACGATACCCACGTACAACATCAACTTGCCCACGTTGATGATCGGTGAGCGCTTCGGTGAGTGGATTCAGAAAGACGAACTTTGAAGCTCAGCGCGTGGCGCGCGCGGTCTGTTCAGCGGCCTTGGCATTCTCGCTCGCGAGCTTGCGCTGTGCGAGGTCCGGGAGTTGCTTGGCCGCCTGCCTGTAGCGCCGCGCCAATTCCGTAAAAAACTGAGGTGCTGAATCGCGAGCTGGATTGAGGCTCAGCAGGTACGCCGCGTCGTAGGCGGCCATCGCCGGGACGTCGCCGGCGGAGCGGGCCAGCTCGTCCAGCGCCGTGACATCGGGCGCACTCCTGGCAAAAGCGCCGCGCAACATCATGTCCGCTGCGTCGCGCGGGCCCTGACTCATGGCCTGCGCAATGGCCGCGATCAGCCGGCGCGCATCGCTCACTGCCCCGGTCCCGAGGCGCGCCACTTCGCCGGAGCGCCTGAAATCCTCGGCGCGCCAGTAGCGTTGTCCGAGCTCGAGCAGCGCGCGTGCGTAAATCTCCCGAGCTTTCTCCGAGAGCGGCGCGGCCTCGAGCTGGGCGCGCATGGCGCGTGGTACGCCGCGCCCGCGCAGCACGGCCAAAAAGGCGGGATCCGTCGCGTCCACGTGCGCTAGCAGCAAGCCCGCGTAAAAGGTGGGAAGTTCGGCTGCCAGAGTTTGCTCCACGCTGGCAGGCGCTGGCGGCGGTGCGCTCGGCAAGAGCAGGCCCTGAAGTCCATCGATGCGCCTGCCGGCGTACAGCGTCGAGAGCAAGGTGTGCGCTTCGCTGAGCCGCGCGTCGTGAAGTATGCCCTCCACCGCAAACTCACGCAGGCCCGCCAGGGCAGCGTCCCGGCCGCGCGCCTTGCGAGGCTCGAGCGCCTGGTCCAGCGACGCATAGTAGGTATTGCTGAGCTCGTCGTCGCGCTTCAGCTCGTCGGGCAGGCGCACCGCTCGCACCACCTCCACGAAGCGCATGTCGGCCAAACCGGCGGCAATCGCCGCAACGCCGCGCCCATATCCGGAGAGGCGCGAACCGAACCGGGCAAGCTCTTCGATGGCCTGTGCTTCTGCGCGGATCCAGGGCACGAGACGCTCGGAGAAGAATGCATTGAAGCGCTGCTTGTCGTAAGGCCGTTCGAAGCTGGGAGCCTGCCTGACCAGACGCGAAAGCCGCGCCGCGGTGGACAAACCGAGCAGCGCATCCTCCAGGTCTTTCCGCGGACGATGCGAGCGGTTCAAGAGCGTGGGTTCGACGAGGGCGTCCGCGCACACTCGTGGGACGAGCTCGGCGCGAAGCGCTCGCAACAGCCCGGGTAGAAAGGTCGTGCAGGACTCGAGGCTCCGGAGTGCGGCGTCGCGCTTCACGCCGTCCTCCAGGCCGAGCGCGCTCGCCAGCGCTGCCCTCGCTTCCTCCGGTGTCGAACACGCCTCGCTTTCCGGCGTCTCGTTCGCGGGCGTCACGAATGCCGAGCAGGTCTCGGGCGGCTCGGGAACGGCGGACGGGCGCGGCGGCAGGTGCACGCCCGGAGCCGGCGGCCTTGTGGCGGGCGGCGGCGCTGGCCGCGCGTGGGTGGCCGGTGCCGCCGGCGAACGACTCTCCAACTGCGAGGCGCGCGACGCGCAGCTCGGGCACAGGCCAGCCAGCCAGAGCAGAGCGAAGCCGCAAGAAGCGTTCCGAATCGAGATCTTCACTCGAGCATTCTATCGGCGACGCGGACGGCCTAGCAAACGACGCCGCGTGCTAGGGGCGCACGCAGTGGCGGCCAATGTGCCACCCGGGTGCGTAATTGCCCCGACCAACACCTGGCTGCTCGACGAGCAGGCACGGCTTTCAGCGTCAACTCGGCCTCGGCCAGCCCCGCACGGCCACGCCGACCGGCACGGCGAATGCTTACTTACAGCCCATGCAGCTCGAAAATAGCCTCCAGCACCTCATGTTTTGGCAGCGGGAAAAGGACGCTCGCAGGCACGCCCGAGAGCGCGCCTCGGCTCTGGCATCGCTAATCCGCGGCTTCTGCGGCAGCAGGGTCCAGAAGATGGGAGTTCGCCCCGAGAAGCGCGTGGTCCTGTACGAGATGGAAAATTGTCCGCATTCGCGCTGCGTGCGTGAAGCTTTGTCCGTGCTCGATCTGGACGCGGATATCAGGCCCTGCCCGCAGGGCGAAACGCACCACCGTCAGGAACTGAAGACAATCGGCGGACGCGAGCAGATACCGATGCTGGTCGATCCGAACACGATGGAAGTTGCCTACGACGCCGGCAAGATCGTGGCGTACTTGTTCCGCACGTACGGCACGGGAAAGCCGGTGTGGCCGCTGCGGTTTCGCCCGTTGTCGCAGGTGACGAGCCGGCTCGCGAGCCGCCTGCGTGGTGCCGCCGGCAAGGAGTATCACGCCGCGCGTCGCCCGGAGCTAGCCCTCGAGCTCTGGAGCTACGAAGCCTGCCCCGAGGCCCGGTTGGTCCGTGAAGTTCTCGGCGAGTATGGCATGCCCTACGTGCTTCACAACGCCGCGCACGGAAGCGCCAAGCGCGACGAGCTCGCAAAGCAGACCGGCACCCCTCAGCTGCCTCACCTGTACGATCCCGATCGCAAGGTGCGTGTCACCGGCGCCGGGAACATCATGGCCTACCTGCGGGATACTTACGGAGAGCGTCCCGAAGCATCCTACGCAGCCGAACCCCAGCGTGATCCGGGCTGGGTCACCGTGTAAGGCCGCTTCGATACGGACACGCGCCGGGGCAGAATCGGCTATCTCGCCGTCTGCTCCGAGTTCGCTTGACGCCACGCGCAGGGTCTCGCAATCCCGTGCTGTGTCGCGTTCGTCCGAGCGCGGCGCTGTGCCCAA
>DATHEN010000519.1:0-4733 GCA_035318565.1 Polyangiaceae bacterium | reverse complement strand
TTGCCGCGTCCGAACGCGCATCCATCCGATCGGCTAGTGTCGCTCACTGCACGACGGTAGCTAACGCTGGCTCCGGCGCTTCTGGCGACAGACTACCTATCGCTGGCAAACACGTCGTCCAGCGTGGCAGCGCTGAGCATTCGTCGCGCGAAGCGCATCAAAGCGGCCTCATCTGCAGCCTCGAGCCGCTCGAGCACGCTTTCGTCAACGCTGCCGAACTTGGTTCGGAGTAGCTCGATGAGAAGCGTGCGCTGCCCCTGGACCAGTCCTGGTCATCCAGGACCATGGAAACATACCTGAAGAGGATGGTGAGGTTCGAGTGCGGCGCTGGGGGTTCGAGCATTCCGGACGATCTATAACGAAAAGACCGAAATGCGTTCGCGATCGTCCAATTTGCTGCACCCCCTCGGGGGCCGGCTCGCGTGCTGGAGCGGTCATTGTTTGACATAGCGCAAATGGGGATCGCGGTATTGCCTGCTACGCTCGAAAGATGCGCACCGCTCACGAAGGCCGAGACCCATGATGTCACCTGAGGCCACGGTCACGACGCTTGTCGCCATACTCACGCGCAAACCCGCGAACGACGTCCCGCACACCATTACACTGAAGGACGGCCGTACCTTCGAAGGCTCACCCCTGGAAATCGTGGGAGCCATGCGCTCCCTGTGCTTCGTCGGGAGCAATTCACTCGGCGACTACATCGACTGGTTGATTGGCAACGCCTGGCGCTGGGAGGGCATCACGCTTGGCGTCACCGGCGAAACGGACGCAGAGCGCGCTGCTTCCGTCGTGGACGAGCTGTTGCGCACTGGTCTGGCGCAGCGTGGCCCCGTGTATTCAGTCGGGCGACGCTCGCGGCGCGGGCCGGCGCTACGCTAGAATCGCAAGCAGTGCCCTCATCGAAGGCAAAGAGCGAGCTCGTTCGGGCCGCGCGCGCGCTTGCCGAGCGTGCGCATGCGTCGCAGCGCCGCAAAGCGGGCGACGTGCCGTACTTTACGCATCTCGAGGCCGTGGCGGAGCTCGTCGTGGAGCATGGCTACGACGACGACGTGATTGTCGCCGCGGCTTACTTGCACGATTTGCTGGAGGATCAACCGGCACATGCGGGCGAGCTGCGCGCCATCATGCCTGCCGCCGTGGTGGAGACCGTGGAGGTGCTGAGCGAGACCAAGCTCGGTCCCGGTGGTGAGATGCGGCCCAAAGCGGAGCGGTTCAATGATTACTGCAGCGCGCTCGCGCAGGGCAGCGCAGCCGCGCGCCGCGCATTGCCGATCAGCGCTGCCGACAAGATTCACAACGCGCGCAGCTTGATCGAAGCCGATCCGCGCGAGGGGCTGTTGCTGAGGCTCAGCACGCGCCCGGCGCAGCACCGTGAGCAGCTCGCGCGCCTGCGCGCGGTGTACGCGGGTTCGCTCAATGCTTCGATGTTGCATGCGTTCGACGGCGCGGCGAACGCGCTGTTCAGCATGATCGAGAAATGGCTGCCCACGCGTGCGGCACAGATCGCGGCGGATGCGGCCCTGGGCCTATTCGATGAAAGCGGCCAGGCGCGTGCATTGCGCGCTTTTCGCCTGGCGCTCGTCCAAGACAATGCGGCCGAGCAGTGCGCGGCGCTCCTACACGATGCACTCGCACTCCGGGCCTGGACACCGCGCGAGCTGGAGCTCGAAGGCTTCGCGCAAGACGTGGTGCGTGCAGCCGGCGTGCTCGCGCGGCAAGCCGGTGAAGACGACGACGCTTACTTGGTGCGCAACGCGGGTGAGCGGTTGGCGACGCGCGTGCTGCTCCGCGCCGCCGAGAGCGATCTCGCCGGATACGTGCCGCCCGCTGCTGCGAGCGCGTGGCGAGAGCGCCTGCGACGCGAGCTGTCTCGACTCAATTTGTATGTGCAGCTCGATCCCGAGAGCCGCGCTCGCGCCCGTGCACAGGCGTGTCTCGCGGTGTCGAGGGCCGACCACGTCACGCTCGCCTTTCGAATCGATGTCGCAGTACTGCCTGACGCGCTGCCGCCGGGCTACGCGCTGGGTGACTCTGTCGAGCTGCGCGCCGTTGCCGAGCATGCCGATGCCCGCGCTCAGGTTTGGGTGGTTGAGCTGGGGGGCGACACCCGACGTGCTCACGACGGCGGCACGCTGCACCTCACGGTCAGCCGGGCCCGCGACGCGCGCTCGCGCGATGCCAACGACGTGCTGCGCGTAGCTGCGCCAACGCCGATCGACGTCGTGCTGAGGGGGGTCATCGCCTGGAGTTCGTGAGGGCGGGGGCCGTGCGCGGCGTCTGTCTCGTCACGCGTAGGAGCGTCCAGTCGCTCGACGGCGGCGCCACTCGAGGAGTACGGCGGTCAGCAGGCACGCTGCCAAGAGCCAGAGTATGAGGCCGAGGCTGGCCGTCAGTGTGTGCGCGCTCCGGCCCGAAAAAGCTTGTGCTGTCAGCGTGCTGGGCAGGGGGAGCTCTTGGCCGCGGGATTTGGCGAGGAGACCGCCCAAGGCGAGCGCAGCGAGTAACGCGCCGCACATTCCGACGAACGCTCTAGTGCGCTGCATCAGCGCGCGCGCAAGGAGAGCGAGGCCGATGTAGGGCAGCCCGGCGATCACGCCGAGAAGAGTGGCGCGCGTTGCCCAGCTCCACGCCAGGGTTGCGTCGCCGGAGCGGGCGAGCACAGCGAGCGCGCTGAGCGCCGCGCCCACGCAGTACAGGCCGACCCAGCGGGTGACGAGCTGCCCAACGACCTGCAAGCTGGCGGTCCGGCTATCGCTCCGATGCAGGGCATTGCGCAGATCGTATGCGAGCACGCAGATCGCCAACGGACCCAGAAGAGAGGCGGCGAGCAGATACGTCAGCGTGGGCGCGGGCGCGGCGGCCAGAAAGGGCACGGCCTCTTCGCCAAACGCGCGGGCCACGATGCGCGCGTGTGCGGCGCGCGGCGACTGGCTGGCGTTCATGAGGAGCGCGGGCAGAGTGACCATCAGCGTCCACAGCAGCCAGATCCAGCGCACGCTGCGCGTGCTCCAGCCGAACCCAGCGCTGAGGACTGCAATTGGCTTCATGGTCGTTTCTCCGCGTGCGCTCGGTCCGTTTACTGGGTGCATTCAGAAGGTCTGAACGGGCCCCGTGCCCTCTACCCACTCGCAGTGACCAATCTGACCGCACTGCTCGGCGCTGTCGGCATTCGAACACGGGCGCGGTGTTCCGCCGCAGGCGTCTCCCCAGGTGCATTCGGCGCGATTGCCGCACTCGGCCTCGCCGAGGGCGTCGCATTCCTCGAGTCCGTACGTTTCACCGCAGCCGCCGACCGACCATTGGCAGTTTTTTTGCGCCACGCATTCGGGTTCCGTGCCGAGAGCCAGGCACGAGCGAGCGGCGCAGCGCACTGCCCATTCGCACCCCTGAACCTGGGCGCACGACTCTTGCCGCGTCTGAAAGCGGCACGCGCTGCCGGAGAGCTCGCGGCAGTAGTGATCGCGCGAACAGCCGGCGGTCGCGAAGACAATCAGCTGAGTGAATAGAGCGATCAGCAGCATTGCCGAAAGTGCAGCGGCGAGCCTTCGAGAACGGGCTGTTCGGCGCGGCGGCTGGCGAAAGCTCGAGGCACAGGGCATGAGTCACGTAGCCGTTCAGTGAGGTGGCTCGATGGGTCTGCTCACGGCGATGGCGAGCACGGTGTTCGGTTGTACGGGCGTACCGAAGCGCACTGCAACCTCACTCGGCAGAGTGTTGGGGGTGAAGCTCAGTTGCGGTAAGCCGGAGCATTGATTGAAGCACAGGGTCTGGTCCGGCGTGCAGCTGGCGAACGCTCCCGTTCCAGGGACGACCGGGTCTTCAACCAAGCCGCTGGCCGCCACGTGCGCGGCATGTAGAGCGAAGCTGCGTTCACACGTCGGTTCGTTCAAGGGCGAAACGTCGATCGCCGCTCCGAGGGTCAAGCCGCCCCGCGTGAACAGCTGGCGCGGATTGCGGATTTCCACCCAGAACATGTTGGGACAGGAGTCGTTCGGCGTGGGGGCCGTGACATCGAAACGTGTACCAATGAGGGCCATCGTCGCGCCGTCGAGTACGACGTCCGGCGTGCAGCCACCTCCGGCGTCCGCCGTGGCAACGAGAGAGATGCCGGCTTCGCTCAGATCGATCGGCTGAGGACGCACCGGCGGCGGCCCCGGAACGCAGCCCAGGCCCGGTGCATAGCTGCTGCCTTGTGGGCAGTCGATGTCCCCGCGCGGCACATCCGGGACCTTGGTGGAGGCCACCGTCAGCACGGCGAGAGTCGCCGCTGCGCCATCGACCAACAGCGCCCGCATCTCGTCGTCCTTGCGGTCGTAGACCTCTTCTCCACCCGCGTTGTCGAACTGCCAGCGCACCGACGGTCCGTCTTGATACGCCCAGTCGTCCGCGTCTTTGACTTTCTTCCGCGTTTGCGCGGCCAGGTCTTCGACGAGTTTTTGCATGTTTTCCCCGGATCGAAACTGCTTCCACCAACGAAAGCCCTCGGTCACGATCTGCCGGAGCTGCGCTGCGCGCGCCGCGCCGTCAGGGAAGAACGTGGCTTCGTTGTGGTCGACGATTTCTTCATACGGCCGATGACCCCAGCTCGTCGTGCCGACGACGTGATGCGGCTCTGCAACGTCGCCGATGGCATGCAGGGGCCACGCGAGCCCCTCGGCGTTCGAGTGCGCGTGATCCACGAAGCGATCCCAGCCGTAGCGCGCCAGGTTATCGACGGGTGACCACTCGAGATG
>DATHEN010000518.1:0-3261 GCA_035318565.1 Polyangiaceae bacterium | reverse complement strand
GGCACAAGAAGTCGTACAGGTGATCGCAGAGCACTTGGCCCGTCTCGCTGAACACGTGGGGATCGGTGAAAAACTTCACGGTTTCGTCGCGCACGCTGCTGTCCAGGCTCTTGAGCTGCGTGAGCAGCTCGTCACCGCAGTAGTTGACCAGCTGCTCCATGAGCAGCCGCTCCCACTGGTGACGGAAATCCGGGAACGCATCCACCAGCACTTTGTAGCCGACGCTGTTTTCCTGGTGCGCGGTCTTCGCGGCGCGCACCGTCAGCTTGGCCAGTTGTTCGATGCGGGGCGGCAGAAAGTCCTGCAAGAAGTTGCTGAGCACGCCCGTGAACAGGGTCATCACGCGGTTCAACTCGGGCGAGCGACGCGATAGGAAAGCCACCTGCAAGTCACGTTCGATTTTGGCGAGCGTTTCGAAGGTCAGCTCCTTGATTTCCGCAGACGAGTACTCGAAGCCTTCGAGCTCGGCGCGCAGCCGATTCGAGTAACGCTGCAGCACGTAGTACACGCCCTGCTCGGCGTGCTGAATGACCTTTGCCTTGTCGCCCTTGGTCTTCTGGTGAAGCTCGCTCGTGAAGAACAACTTGGCCACCCGTCTGCCCACGGGTTTGATGACTTGAGTGGCAAAGTTCGATTTGTTGCTGAAGACGCGGGCCAAGAGTGAGCTCAACGTGGCCGCTTGCTCGGCTTCGATCTCGACCACGGGCTTGCGTGCGCGTTCGTCGCCGGCCAGGCTCGCCTGAAGCTGGCGGAGCTGCGCCACGACTTGCGCGGTGATCGCATCGAGCTCGGGGCTGGTCTGGAGCTCCGCCTTGTAGTGCACGATACGCGCCTGAATTTGCTCGTCCAAGAGGCCCAGCGCCTCGAACGTGATGGCCTGCTTCTGGTTTTCGCTCATCGCTGGCGCGGGCAGGCTCGCGCGGCTCGCCGGGGGAACCGAAACCGACGCGCGCTCGCCCTGACTCGTGACCTCCGAAGAACGCGAGGGCAAGGATGGACGGCGCGGCGGTGGGGCCTTTGGCGGAGGCGGCTCGGTCACGGTCTCAAACAATAACCCGTTTGCCCGGCCGGCGCGCGGAGTATGGAATGTAAGATTAGCGAGCGGCGGGCGTTGCTCGCTCATATGGAGGCGAATAGGCGATGCGTCGGCTGATCGGGCTTTTGACCCTGGGACTCGTCTTTCAGGGCTGCGCGCGCGGCCCCAACATCGCTACCGACCAGCTGCCGCTCCGGCGGGTGGTCGTGTACCGAAACGGCGTCGGGTACTTCGAACGCAGCGGACGCGTCGATGCCGATCAGGTGAAGTTCAAGGTGCGACAACGCATGATCGGGGACTTCCTGGCCACCCTCGCGATCGTCGAACACGGTGGCAGCTCGGTCCGCTCCGCATCCTTCCCACTCGAGGTCGAGCAGAGTGAGAACGCGAGCGAGCCGGAGCCGCCGAAGCCCTGGCCGCGGGGTAAGAGCATGCCGCCGCCGGCGCCGCCGGTACCCGACTCGGAAAAGATGCGGGACGTCATGCTCTACCTCGACGGCAAAGAGCACGACTTGGCGATCGGTTACGTATCCGAGACGCCGGTCTGGCGGCCCTCGTACCGGGTCGTCGTTCACGAAAACGGTGCTGCCGATTTACAGGCTTGGGGCATCATGCAGAACCTGTCGGGCGAGAACTGGAACGGCGTGAAGCTGTCGCTGGTTGCCGGTGCGCCGCTCGCCTTCGAATCCACCTTGGGCGATCCAGTGGTGCCTCGGCGTCCGATCGTCACCGACAATGGCGAGGTGATCGCCGCCGTGCCGACGGGCGAGACGTCCTTGGGTGAGGACACGTCGCAAGGCGTCGATATCATTGCGCCGGCTGCAGCGCCGCCCCCGCCGCCCATGACGGAAGCGGCGCCGGAGGAAGCCGAGGCGGCCGACTACGATTCGAACGACGATTCGAAAAGGGCCGGCGGCGGCGCCGCTCCCGCCCGAAAGCGCAGCGCCGGACCCACGGCGACACGCGCCGCCAGTGCGCCCCGTCCCATGCCCGCGCCCGGCAATCCCAAGGACGGTGTGGCCGAGCGCCGGCGTTACGCGCTGGAAGAAGCGCGCCTGGCGGGTTTGAGCGCACCGCGCAAGATGAACGCGCTGGCCGCGGTCGCGGTCGAGGCGGGCACCACGCGCTACGAGATCCCCGGCGCGATCACCGTGCCGAACGAAAGCGCGACCATGGTGCTGCTGTTGAGCCGCCGCGTGCCGGGTGAAGCCGTGTTTCTGTTCGCACCGGACGGCGGCGTGCCGGACTCGGCGTCCCATCCGTTCCGGGTGGCGCGCTTCACGAACGCCACTCCGGGGCTGCTCGAGCGCGGGCCGATCGCCGTGTTCGAAAAGGGATCGTTCTTGGGGCAGGGGATGCTCGAGTCGCTGCCGCCGAAGGCGACTGCCACCGTGCCGTTCGCGCTGGAACGCAGCCTGGCCGTGGAGAGCGAACGCAAGTACGAGCAGCAAGGCGCGCGCCTGGCTCGCATCGAAGCAGGCGAGCTTTACATCGAGCGCGACAACGTCATCAAGACGATCTACAAAATCAAAAACGGCAGCGATAAACGCTCCAAGCTCGTGGTCAAACACCTGCGCCAGCCGGGTTCGCGGCTGTTCCGGCCGCCGTCCGGCACCGAAGACAACACCGGAACGGGCAGCGCCCTGGTGCCGCTCGAGGTGCGCGCGCACGCGCGCGCCGAGCTCACGGTGGACGAGCGGCAGAGCGGCGAGCAGCGCGAAGATTGGTTGAGCCCGCTGGCGGACGAGGCGGTGAAAACCTACCTGGCCGACCCGCGGCGCGACGCCGAGGTGGCGGGCAAGTTGACGCAGGCCTGGCAGGTCCGCCAGACGTTGCGGCGTGCGCTCGACGAACAGGCCAAATTCAGTGACGAGCAGTCCGAGCTCGAGAAAGCCTCACGCGAGACCCGGCTGAGCCTGCAGGCCATCGAAAAGAACGCGCAGGCCGCGGACTTGCGCGCGAAGCTCACCCGGCGCCTTCAGGAAGTCACGTCCAGGCTCGAGCAGATCACCAAGCGCCTGATCGAGCTGAAGCTCGCCATCAACGAACAGCAAGTACGCTTCCGCGATGCGATTCGCGATGTTCGGCTGCTGCGGGCTCCTCCGCCAAAGGACTGATTCGCTGAACGCCCGTTGACTGCGCGGCCGCTCTCGCTACGCTACGGGCTAAATGATTGAACCGGATGAAGTGAAACGCCTGCTCGCCAGCGCGTTTCCAGATGCCAA
>DATHEN010000517.1:0-2439 GCA_035318565.1 Polyangiaceae bacterium | reverse complement strand
AGGGTACGCCCGCCTCGCTGATCACGAACGCCAGGCTGCCTCGCACACTCTTGACCATCGAGGCGCGCTCGGCGTCGATCGTCAGCACCTTGAAGGCGAGCAGCTGCTGCTGGGCGTTCAGCGGCTCCTGCTCCTGGAGCTCCGCGCCGCGCACTACGACGGCCTTGAAGTCCCGCTGCGGCACCGTCACTTGCAGCACCACGTCCTCGGTCATGCCCGGAGAAACCGCGAGCTCACCGCCGCGGAGCCGCATGCTCCATTCACTGTCGCCCACGCGAAAGGTGAGCGAGCCGACGGAGCTTTGGCCGGCTACACCCGCTTTTACGGCCTCGAAGCGCGCCGGCACGTACTTGGTGAAAAAATCGTGCGGCGTTTCAGGAACCACGGTCATTCAGGGCCTTCCAGGGGGTCACGCTCAAAAGCTTTGCCGAATCATGCACGTCGCCGGCCTCGAGGGCTATAGTCTCTGTGCGTGTCCCGCGCCGACACTGCACGCTCGCCCCGCCGGCTGCGTGCCGCACTGGGACCGCTGCTGATCGCGCACGCGCTCGCTTACCCAGCCACGCTGCTCAGTGCGCTGGCGTGCATGCCGCTGGTGATCGCCATCCGAACGCGCGCGCTCATGGCGGCAGGCCCGGACGGCGCGGTCCATCCCATGCTTCGCGACGTAGCGCGTGATCTTTCGCTGACCCAGGTCGAAGCCGCGCAGGTACAGCTGGTGCTCGAGGTCGCGCTCGGCGTCGCGCTCCTGGTGTTCCTGCTGGTGCACCTCGCGGCACTACCCTGGGCCTGGGCCGAGACGCGCGCGCCAGCCAGCGGTCCCGCCGAAGACCGCGACCGCGATCGCGGCCGGCGGTCGTTCGCCTACGCGTTTGCAATGCTACTCGGCGCGCTGCTCGTGCTCGGAGCCGGCAGCTGGCTGTGGCTGCTCGTGCTTTCGGACCCGTAAACCGCTCAGGAACGCGGCAGGCGCGTGATGGCGTGGGTCTCGCGCGCGCCGAGCAGCCCGAACTGAACGCCGAACCCGCCCGCCTTGGTCCAGCGCACCACAGCCGGCAAGCGTGCTTCACGGTCCAAACCCGGCAGCTCGCACACGACCGTAATGGCAGTGCCGAACGGAGGACTTGCATCCGGGGCTTCGATGAACATGCCACCCAGGCTCACATCCTTGGCATCACCCGTGATGCTTTGCTGCCCGGGAAGCTCGCAGGTGACGGGAATTCGAAGCGGGGAACGGGGATGAACGCGCTTTTCTTGCACGGCGAATCCGAGAGGGTTGAGCGGCGAGCGTTGCTTTGCGATCCTTCCCGCCGATGCATCATCCTTGAAACACGCGCGGCAAGGAGTCAAGGCAACGCTATCATTGGGTCAGCAGAAGCCGAAGGGCCGTGGCTATCGCCGTCATCTGGAAGGCTGGCAGCTTGGCCTTCTGGCAGTGAGCTTTGCACTACTCGCGCTAGCACTCGTGATGCCGCGACCCGCGCACGACCCAATCGTGCCGCTGCCTCGCCTCGATCACCAAGAGGAGCAGCGCGCGCGCGTGCGCAGAGCCGACGCGCTCGAGCGGGCACGCCGGCGCGGTCTACCTTTTTCCGTCCGCGCCGTCGGCGAAGCGGTGCGCCGCTACGGGCGTGCTGAAACGACTCACGACGGACCACAGCTGGGCAGCGCGCTCGCTCACCTGCGCCGTACGGTTCTGCTCGCCCGTCAGGATTCGAAGGCGGAGCTTCTGCTCGAGCTCGGGGCGGTGCAGACGGAGCTGTTCCTGACGGCGCTCGGCGAATGGGAAGCGACGGGCAAGCAGACGGCGGAGCTCGTGGAGCTCGGTGGAACCTTCAGCGAACTTGCCGAGAAGTTCGGCTGGATGGACCCGAAGCGTCGCTTGCGCCTGGACGAGGCTGAGCGCGCCGTGCTGTTCGAGTTTCGCTGGCTCGAGCTGCTCGGCCTGCGTGAAGAGCGCGCCTTTTCACCCTCGCTCGACGAGTGGCGCCGTTACTTCCGTTGTCTGCTGCAATACCCACAGACTCCGGGCGGGCTCCGCGGACCGGACAGCGCGCGCGTGCGTCTCGACTACGTGACGGCACTCATGAAGGTGGACGCCGAGTACCCGGCGGCGCTCGCCAAAGGGATGCTCCACCAACAGCTCGGAGAATCTGGCGACGCCCAACGCGAGCTCGCCGCGCACTTGTCCGCGCATCCCCACGGAGCCTGGTCCTTGCGCGCCCGAAACCACTGGCTTGCCACGTTCGAACCCTAGAACCTGGGCTGGGGAGTGCTAAGACGCGCGCCCGCATGACCGCGCCCGCCCCCGAACTCGACGACATCCACGGCCCGCTGAATTTGCCGTCGGGACGCCGGATCGTGACTCCGGTCGAGGCCGCCGATAGCGCGCGAAGCCAGGGCTCGCCGCTGCATGTGGTGGATGCCCGCGGTGCGGCG
>DATHEN010000516.1:0-2099 GCA_035318565.1 Polyangiaceae bacterium | reverse complement strand
TGCTTGCGCGTACTCCCACGGAACCACCTCCATGAGCCCGAGGTAGTCCACGATCGCAGTCCGATCGCGTCCCGCACCGGAGCGCCAAGCGCGTTTGACCTGCTCGAGCGCGCTCTTCAGCTCGGCGTTCGATCGCCACGCCAGATCACACAAAGTGGCATGACGAACTGCGGGCGGAATGCCCGGACAGACGTCGCCGTCGACCCGCGCCAGCGCGAGGGACGTGGCCACGGCGAGATCGGCGCCCGCGTTCGGAGCATCGGCTTCGAGTAGCCTGAGCGCGCGCTCACCCAATCCGAACTGCGCGAGCGGACGCGCCGCAGCCACGCGCGCGTCGCGCGTGCTTCCCACCTTGTTCGCCGCGACCTTGTCGAGAGCGTCGAGCACCCGCTCGGTTTGTGCGAACTCCTCGACGTAGTCGCGTGCTTGCGCTTGAGCACGCGCCCGGCGCAGCGCCTCGCGTGACGCGGCGGCCTCGCCCGCGCGCGCCAGACTGCTCGCGAACGCCAGAAAACTCTGGGCGCTGGCGTATATCTCCGTGATGAGCTGGCGCGTGGTGAGCTGAATGTCCGCCCGCTCCAGCGTCTCCGCGGCGCTATCGATGCGCGCGAGCACCGAAGTATCGAACTTGTTCGCGCGGTACACGGCCGGGACCTGCGCTTTCAGCCAGGCGCTGGCCGCGCGCCGCGCCACGCTCGGCACCTGCACGAGCGCGCGTTCGGAAGCGGCAGGCCCACTCGTCTCCAGGATCTCACGCGCGGCGCTGTCGGTCGTGGCGAGCGCCAGCCAAGCCGCTTCCGCGCCGCCGCCGGAGAGCACGTGCAGGAGCGGCTGCGTGGCCAGTGCTTGGGCCTTCTCTGCGTCCGTCATCGACGTGAGCGCGGCGTACAACACCGAGCGGGTGCGCTCGTCCAACGCTTCTGCGATGGACCCCTCTTCCGGTAGCGAGCGCAGGTGGTCGATCAGACGCTGGCGGATGGCCGTAACGCGCGCCTGGTTTTGAGCCGTCGCAGCGGGCGGCTCCGGCTCGCGCGCGGGAGCTTCGACGCGCGCGGGCTGACTGGCGCAGCCTGTCAGCCATAGGGCGAGCACACACGAAAGGCGCATAGGGGCGCGCCAATCAGAAGCGAAAGCGCGCCAGCATGCCGAGCTCGCGATAATCGCTGTTTGCATCGTTGCCGAGCAAATTGTGGAAGCGCATCACCACGCCGAGGTCGATGTCTTGAGTCACGTCGAACAGCACGCCGCCTTCGACGGGCACCGTATAGTAGTCCGAAAAACCGTCGAGCGGGCCCTCGAACGCCACACCGAAGAAGGGCACCACGACGGCCGTGGCCTGAATGTAGAACCAAATCGGCAACACCACGCGCTCGCGGTTGCCTTGATCGCGACGATTGAAGCCGACGTACACGTAGGGGTCGAACACGAGCGCCAGCGAGCCGGCGCGAAACTTTCCGAGCACACCGGTCTTGGCACCGATCACGAACGGATCGAAGCTGCTGACCGGAACGCCGACGTGCAAATCGAGCTCGACAGCGTCGCCATCGATCAAATTGGCGAGCATGGCGAAGCCGGCGTCGTTGTACACTTTGTCTCCACAGCCGCCGTCTTCGCCGGTGAGACAGAAACCGCGCTGATGGGTGACACCCAGGGTCACGTCCCCGCTTGCACCCCAGTAGAAATGCGGCGCCACGTAGATCGGCTCGAGCTCGCGATCCTCCGACATGTTCATGCCGAGAATCTTCGGCCGCGCGAGCTCACCCGTGATCTCGAAGGCGCGATCCGGCAGAATCAGGCGCCGGCGAGTGAATTCCTCCGCGCCGGCGCCGATCGAGGCAAAAATCGTCAATGAAAACAACGTGAGAGCAAGGATGCGGCGCGCCATCGCCGGCAGTCTCGATCAGCGCGCCGCAAAATCCAATGTTTCGGCCTCGCTCACGCGCCCGGCGTAAACAGAATCGGGTACACGACCTTCACCACGCCGTCCTCGGGCGCTGGAAAGCTGAGCCCGTAGTACGCGCCGATCACGCACGATACGACCGTGCTGTCCGGCAAGTCGCTGCCACCGTTGCCGGCATTGCTGACGGCGCCGTCCCGAC
>DATHEN010000515.1:0-6329 GCA_035318565.1 Polyangiaceae bacterium | reverse complement strand
CGCGCTGCCGGCGCCCGCTACTCGACTTAGTTTCCTGCAGATGCCGCGACGACTCACCCGACTGCTGCTCGCTTGCACATTCGCTTGCACGACTTGCATGAGCTGCAGACAGCGCGACACGCCGCCGGCGGCAGAAAGCAGCTCGCAATCACCGGCAGCGGCGACGCAAGCTTCTAAGCCCTTTACTCAGGGTCCCATCCGCATGGAGCTCCTGAGTGCGGGCGATGCTGCGCCGGTCTACGCGCTCCGCGGCGCGCCACGAGGCCGGGGCAAGTTGGTCTTTCTGCACGGCATGTGCGGGCACGCGCTCGGATATGCGCAATCGTTTCAGTTCAGCGCCGCTCGCCACGGCACGCTGATCGCACCGCAGGGTGATCGGCGTTGCGGGAACGGGCCATGGGCCATGTGGTCGGCGGATCTGCAAGCGCTCGATACGCGCATCGTGTCCGCGTTTCGTGCGCTCGGAGAAACGGCGCCCGTACGCGACGTGATCATCATGGGCTATTCGCAAGGAGCGACTCGCGCCGAAGCCCTCGCGCGCAAGTGGCCCGAGCGTTACACGCGTCTAGTGTCCATGGGCGCGCCGCGCGCAACGTCCGCGCAGGGCCTCGAACACCTGCGTGCCGCGGTCATGATGGCCGGCGAGCTCGATCGGCAAGATCAAATGAAAGCCGGCGTGCGTGCCCTGCGAAGAGCACGCGTGCCCACCACCTTCATGGAGATTCCGGGGGCGCGGCACGGAGCCATGGGCCCCACGCCGGAAAAGACCATGGGCACAGCTCTCGACTGGCTCAGCGAAAATTCGCGGAAAAATTCGCGGAAGGAAATAGCGGGCCCCGCTTCCAACGGAGGAGCCGCTGGGATACCGTCCGCGGATCGTGCTCATGACTCACGAGACCTCCGCGCGCCAACTCTCGATCATAGTCCTTCTGACCGCGGCGCTCTTCGCCTGCAAGGCATTGAAAAAAGAGCAGACTGAAGCCACGGCCTCGGCGGCTGCATCCGCTCCCAGCGCACCTTCGGACGTGACGTTCACACGCGCAGTGCCGAAGCCCGGCAGTAAGATCGCGGGCGAACGCACCACGACCATGAAGTTCACCATGGACGGCAAGGTCTTCCGCGAAACTACCAACCTGGACGCCACGCTCGACGTGCGGGCTTCCGATGACTTTCGCATCACCAAAGCGGCGCTGGACGTGAAGGACCTCAACACGGTGAAACAGGAGGGCGACGGCCAGGAGAAACGCTCCGTGAGCCCGCTGGCAGGCTCGCGCTACGTGATCACGCGCAGCGACGACGGCAAATTGTCGGGCCTCGACTCTGCGGGCAATAAAGTGCCTGCAGCGCAGCTCAAGCTCATCAAGGACGAGTTCGCGTCCGTGTTCGAGAAAGATCAGACGGCGGCGTTTCTACCCGATCGCCCGCTCAAGCCCGGCGAGCGTCTGTCACCCGCTTCCGACGCGCTGCTCAAGATGCTCGAGATCAAGGACGACGGCAAAACGCTGATCGATGGCATCGAGTTCACCTTGACCAGCGCCACGCCGGAGCGCGCTAGCTTCGACGTCGCCCTGACGCTCACTCAAAATATCGTGGCCGGCATGCGCCTGCGCGCCAAGCTCAAGGGCAAGATCGACATTCGCCCCGAAGGCACCTGGCTGATGGGCGTCGATTTGAAGGGCCCGCTCGAGCTGCTCGATCGCGCCGGCAATCAAAAGGGCACGGGCGATCTCGCGGTCACCGCCGAGCAAACGTACAACTGAGGCGTCCTGCACTGCCGAGCGCATGAAAGATTCGCGAAATCGACGCGGCTCTTCGACTGACCCGGAACGTGAAACAGGAAGCCGGTAAGTCGGTAAGGATGCGGCACAGGAACGTTCCATGGCGCCGATGAGTTTTTGGGTTTAGCTCTCGCGCGTTGCTCATCGGCACTCAAGCGCCGTGGACGGTCAACGTAGTTTGAGTGCCGAGCGAAGGCGGGCCACAATGCAGAATTGCTCACGTTCACGGGCCAGATTCACGCGATCAGACACGAGTCACCGAACTCGTGCGCCAGATAGTCACCGCTCTCCGCGTGCTCTAGAGCACGCTCGAGCAGCTCGTCGTGTGCGAACGCCCGCATCAGCTCGAAGTGACTCGAGCCGGGCTCGTGCATCCCCGTCAAGAGGCCGCTTACCACCCGAGGGCGAAAGCCCGGCGCGATGCGCAGCGTGGCCGTCCCTTCCCCGGCCTGCACCTCTCCTGCTCCGGCGCTGGCCGCGCTCTCGAGCGCACGCACCACGGTGGTTCCCACCGCAATGATGCGGCCGCCGGTCTGGCGCGCCTCGGCCAGCGCCTGCGCCGCACCCGGCGCGACGAAGTACGCTTCCGGCAACGGCAGCCTGCGGTCGATCGCCGCCGAGCCGCTCGACGACAGGCCCGCGGCGTGCGTGACGGACGTCAAGCGCACGCCGCGCAGGCGCAACTCGAACAGTGTCTGCCAGGTCAAAGGTCGCCCCGCAGAGGGCGGCTCGACGGCCCAGGGCCGGCCGGCAAAGCGACTCTGCACGTGCCAGAGCTCGAGCGTCCCGTCGATGTACGAGTATTGAACCGGACGACCGGCGCGATAGAGCGCGCGCCAGAGCTCCGGCTCCGAAGTCTGAAACACGAGCTGGATCAGCCGCGGCTCCTCGGCATCCACGTGCCGGACGCGCGCGTTCAGATCCGAAGCGAAGTGGAGCGTGTCGCCCGGCTGAAACACGGGCGGCAGACCCCGCGCTTCAGTGGGCGTGTGGTGGTCGCCCGCTCCGAACAACAGCGCGTTGAAGTGACCCGCCCGCTCGGCTCGACCCAGCAGGCGCACTTCGGCGCTGCCGTCGAGAAGCCACAGGGACGCGGGCAAGGTGGCTGCGTCATTCAGCACCAGCAAGTCACCCGGCACGAGCAACTCCGGCAAATTGCGCAAGTAGCCGTCGCTGAGGCTATGCCGCTCCACGTCGATGTGGAGCAGGCGCTGATCGCGTTGATCGTCCCGCGGCACGGTTGCGGGCTTCATGGCGAGACCGTCCAGCTGGAAGCTATCAGGCGCGCGCCGTTCGCGATCTGTGGGGCTCGCTCCAGCATCTGCACGATGCGCGCTGCCACGGTCGCCGGATTCGCGAGCGTGCTGGGATCGGCGTCCGGCAGCGCTGCACGATGCATGGGCGTGTCCATCTCTCCGGGATCCACGCTGAAGACCGCGAGGCCGCTGCCGGCGAGCTCCGCGCCCCAGATCCGCGCCAGGTGGTCGAGCGCCGCCTTGGATACGCCGTAGGCACCCCACGCCGGGTAAGGCTCGACCGCAGCGTCCGAGCTGACGAAGACGAGCGTGCCCGAGCCGCGCAGCGCCATACCGCCCGCAATGGCCTTGGTGAGGCGGAACGGACCCATCAAGTTGACGTCGAGTACGCGGCTCAGATCTTCACACTCGGTATCCAGCAACGAACGCAGCGGCGTGGGGCCGAGCGCGCCCGCGTTGTGAATCAAGACGTCGATCTCACCCAGCAGCGCATGAGCGGCGCCGGCGAGCGGGTAGACAGCGTCCTTGTCGCCCACGTCGAAGCTGAGAGCGTACGCCTCTGCACCTGCCTGCCGCGCACGCGCGGCCACTTCTTCGAGCGCGGCGGCGCTCCGCGCCACCAGCGCCAGGCGGGCTCCGCGCTCGGCCAGCACTTCGGCGAGCGCCTTGCCCAGGCCCTGGCTGGCCCCGGTGATCATCACGGCTTTATTGCTCAGACTCATGCTGCACCTCATGGGTCGAGTATGGACCGCCAACTCCCGTATGATGGAATCCGTGCCAACGTGCTGGCAGAGTGTTACTTTATTGGCATGGCTGACGATTTACCGGAGCGGCTCGCCAAGAACGTCAAACACCTGAGAACGTCGCGCGCCCTCACGCAAGTGCAGATGGCCAAGCTCTCCGGCCTGCCGCGCGCAACCTGGGCGAACCTCGAGTCCGGCACGGCCAATCCCACCCTCATGGTCCTGCACCGCGTGGCGATGGCGCTGCAGGTGCCGATCGAGGAGCTGATCGGCGCGCCGCGCGCCGAGGTGAAGCACTATCCACGCGGCACGTTGCCGGAGCGCCAGCGCGGGGAGGTCAACGTACGCTCGCTCTTGCCGGACGAGATCCCCGGTATGTTGATCGAACGCATCGAGATTCCAGCGGGCGCGCGCCTGATCGGCGTCCCGCACACGCCCGGCACCCGCGAGTATTTGACCTGTGAAACGGGCGAGATCGAGCTCGTGGCTTCGGGTCTGAGCTTTCGAGTGAACGCCGGTGACGTGGTCGTGTTCCGAGGGGACCAGCGGCACTCCTACAACAACCGCGAGCGCAAGCCGGCGGTTGGCTACTCCGTGGTGATGCTGGAGCCGGTGAGCTAGGTTCCCTTGGGATCGGGCATCAAGGCCTCGTACTGCGGCAGATCGTCGGTGATCTCGAACCACGGCGCCTTGGACGCAACGAAGATGTGCGCATCGGCCCGATGCACCGGGTCGTCGTCCAGGGTGCCCAGGGCGACGTCGATCAGCTGTGGCGTGCTGTCCTGTTGCCAGAACAAACTCGATCCGCAGCGACCACAAAAGCGACGCGACGCGCTCGGCGATGAAGCGTACGTGCAGAGCTGCGCTTCCGCGTCTTCGATCTGCACGTGCTTGCTGCCGATCAATGCGTAACTGGCGAACGCCGCGCCATGCTGTTTTCTGCACATGCTGCAGTGACAGTGGGTGATGTACTTGATGTTAGTGGTGATGCGGTAGCGCACCGCGCCACACAGACAGCCGCCGCTAAGCATGATCGTTCTCCTTGCGAGGCTCTACCACGATGGCCGTCTTCACCGAGTTGGAAATGAAGCACTGCTCGTGCGCGAGCTCGTGCAAGCGACTTTCCTGGGCGGGATCGGGCGTGCGGGCGCCATAACGAATGCGGGGACGTAACGTGACAGCGCTCACCCAGGGCACGCGCCGTTCGTTCTTCGTCATCACGCCAACCGCTTCGTCCTCGTAAGCGGTGACTTCGATGGCTTCTTTCGAGGCCAGGTGCAGAAACGTGAGCATGTGACAGCTCGCGATCGACGCCACGAAGGCTTCCTCCGGATCGACGTGCGCGGCGTTCGAGTACGGCGCGCGCACCACTGCAGGCGACGGCGAGGCGGGCACCTCGAACCCGCCGTCGAACGCCCACACGTGCTCGCGTGAGTATTGCCCTTTGCAAAAATCGGTACCCGAGAGCTCCCAGCGAATGACTGCTTTGTGTTCCGACATGTTTACCGCCCGTGGCAAAGCCGAGGCACGCAGGCCGTATTCATAACGCAGCCGCGCAGGCTGCCAAGTGGCACGCAGGCAGCGCCGGCAGCCACACTGGGCAAGCCCTGGGGATCGAGTTATGTTCCGCCTCTCACGAAAGGGCTCCACCGTTGAAGGACTTGAAAAACACGCGCGCCGTGCTCACTGGAGCTTCGCGCGGGATCGGCGTGTACATCGCGCGTGCGCTGGCGGCAGAGGGCGTGAACCTGGTGCTCGCGGCCCGTTCGGCGGCTCCCATCGCGGAGCTGGCCCAGGAGCTCTCTCGAAACGGCACGCAGGCCATCGCTCTGCCGGTAGACGTAGGCGACACGGCGGCGCTGGACGGCTTCGTGCAGCGCTGTGAGGCGGAGCTCGGGCCCATCGACATCCTGGTCAACAACGCCGGCATCGAATCCAACGGCGCCTTCGTCGATTTTTCCACGACCGACATCGAACGCATGATTCAGGTCGATCTGGTCGCGCCCGTGCTGCTCACGCGCAAGTTCCTGCCGCAGATGATCGCGCGCGGCCATGGTCACGTCGTGAACATCGCTTCCCTGGCTGGCAAATCGGCCACGCCGTACAACGTGCCCTACTCGTCGGCGAAGGGCGGGCTGGTCGCCTTCACTCACAGCCTGCGCGCAGAAATCCGTGCAACCGGCGTGAGCGCGTCGGTGGTTTGCCCCGGGTTCGTTTCCGAGGCGGGCATGTTCGCGAGCAAGAAGAAGAACCACGGCCTTCAGGAGCCGGCCATGCTGGGCACGTCATCGCCCGAGCAGGTGGCCAGCGCCGTCGTGCGCGCGCTGCGCGAAGACGTGCTCGAGATTCTCGTGAACCCCGGGCCGATGCGCCTGATGCAGGCCGTCAATCAGCTGTTTCCCGAGGTAGGCGGCTGGCTCGTCAACCGCATGGGCGTCGGCGAGATGTTCCGCAAAGTCGCCGAGGGCGAACGGCGTAGCAACCGCCCTACCTCGAACGGCTCCTGACGGAGCCGCGGCGGCTCAAAGCGGGGCGTCGATACAGCCCACTTC
>DATHEN010000514.1:0-4599 GCA_035318565.1 Polyangiaceae bacterium | reverse complement strand
TGCGCCGCCTTCTTGCGCAGCTGCCTCACGGCGTCGCCGTCGGCGCCGAGCTCGGCGCGGCGCGCGAGCAACTGAAATGTCTCGGCGTAGTCGCCCGCGCTCTCGCGCAGCTCGGTGAGCTCGGCGAGCGCCCACGGGTTCGTCTCGTCGAGCTCGAGGAGCTCTCGCAGCACCGCCTCGCCCGCGCTCGGGCCATTCTGCCGTTCGAGCAGACCCTTGGCCTTACGGAACAACTCTTCGCGGGCGTGTGGATCTTGCTGCAACTTGCCGCGCGTGCGAAGCGTCACGCTCAGATCGGCTTCACGGCCGGCCGCGCGCTGCAGATCTTCCAGACGCATCAGGACTGCGTCGTTCTGCGGCTCGATCTCCAGTGCTTTGCGCAAAACCTGCTCCGCACCGGCGCTGTCCGATGCACGCTCCACCAGCCATTGCGCCACCTGCATCAAGAGCTCACTCGCCGTCTCGGGAGGAAGCTCCGGACGCGCTTCTACGGCCGCGGACAGCGCACGCGCTGCGCCTTGCCAATCCCCGGTGATGGCCGCCAAGCGCTCCAGCTCTTCACGCACGCGATCGGCCGCCGGATCGTCGTTCAGCGCCTGTTCCACGGCGCGTTGAGCGGCCACCGGCTCGTTGCAGTCTTCCTCCATCACGCGAGCCAGCCTGAGGCGCATGTCCACACGCTCGTCCGCGCCGTCGGCGAACGCGACACGCTTTTCGTACAGGCCCGGCAGCTTGTCGGCGCGGCTCTTCGTTCGGTACACGGTTTCGAGCACCTCCGCCGCTTCTTCGAACAGGTCGCGGTGCTCGGTCAGCTTCTCGAGCTCGGCTGCCGCGCCTTCATGCTCGGGCGCGCGCTCCAGCGCCATGCGCAGAAAACCTAGTCCTCGTGCCGGCTCCGAAAAGTCGCCGATCTGCACGGTAGCCAGCCGGAAGTACAGCTCCGCCTGCGCCGCGTCGGTGCCTTCGATCGCGACTCGGCGTTCGAGCACTTCACTCAGGGCCTGAGCGTCTCCCAGGCGCGTGTACAAGCGATCGAGCGCGGCCAAAAGCTCGGGCTGATCGCCGACTTGCTCGATGGCACGACCGTAGGCGTCCACTGCGCGCCGCTCGTTTCGCAGCCTCTCTTCGGCGACCCGTCCAACGCGCACGTACAGCGCCTTGGCGAGCTCCGGATCGAAGGTGGAGGCAGCGCGTTCGCTAAGCGCGTCCGCATACAGGGCCCAACCGCTGGCGAGCTCCGCGAGCCGCTCGTTGTCCTGGTGTAGCTCCTCCGACTCGGGCTTCTCCACGAGCGCCCGCAGCAATGCGCGCTGCGCGTCCTCGGGGCGGCGCAGCTCCTGTTCGAGCACCTGCGCGATGCTCTTCAGCGTTTCCGAGCGCTGTTCGGGGTCGCTCTCCACGCCCAGGCGCATCTCCAAAACCTTCACGAGCTCGTCGTGGCGCGCCGTCGAGCGCAGCACCGGCACCAGGATGTCCGCGACCTGCACGCGCAGATCATCGTGATCGGTCCCGATTTCCTCCACGGCCGCGACCGTGACGGCATCCTCCGGCGCATCCTGCAGCGCACGCCGGTAGGCTTCGAGAGCGTCCTCGTAGCGCCCGAGCTTCTCGGCCAGAATATTGCCGATCTGCTGCTCGATGGCGGCACGCGTCTGCGGGCTTTCGGCCTGCGCGGCTTCCAGCCGCAAGTTGTCGAGCAGCTCGGGCCACATTTCTTCGCTGCGGTACAAGCGGTTCAAAGCGGCCAGCGCGTCGCGATCGCTGGCGCGCAGAGCCAGCACCTCGTTCAGGCGCTCGATCGCCCGCGTGCTATCGGAGAGATCCGACTCGTAACTGCGCGCAGCGCTCATCAGGAGCGTGTATTTGAGGTCGGCGTCGTCCTCGTCCGAGAGCTCGACCCGCCGCTCGTAGAGATCGACGAGGCGGCTCGGGGTTTTCTCGGACTCGTACAGCTCGATCAGGCAATCGACGGTGAACGCGCTGTCCGACTCGAGCTCGAACGCCTGCTCGTAAGCGGCGATCGCGCCCGAGCGATCGTCCAGCATGTCGCGTTTGGCTTCGCCGATGCGCCGCCAGATGCTGGCGCGCTCCGCGTCATCCACGCAAATTTCGGCCTTGGCCGTGAGCGCACGGACGAGCGTCGGCCAGTCGCTGAGCAACGTGGCCAACTGCTCCATCTTCTCGAGCGGTGCCACATCCGATTCGTCGGCGGCGCGCAGGCGATCGTATGCGCCGAGCGCGCGCCGCGGGTCGTCGCGTTTCTCATCGTGCACGTTGGCCAGGACCGCCAAAATCTCGCGCTTCGACACGATGTCCGGCGTTTCGGTGATGGCTTCCTCGTAGGTTTCGGCCAGCTGATCCCAGGCGCGCGTGGCCTCGGCCAAGCGCTCGTACTCGGCGCGTACCTGACCGTCATCCGGATCCAGCTTGAAGGCTACCGCCAGCGCACGCCGCGCGCGCTCGAGATCTCCGCCGCGGCGCTCCCACAGCTGCGCGGTTTCGGACAGCACCCCTACCTTTTCCGCGTTGCTGTCCGCGAGCGCAAAGCGATCCTCATTCAGCTTGATCAGATGACGCCAGTCGTCAGCGGCTTCGTACAGAGGTCGCAGGATCTCGACCACGCGCTGCTTGACCACCGGGTCTTCGCGCAGCGACTCGAGCTCGGCGATCGCTTGCTCATGTTCCGGCGCGATGCGCACGACCTCCTCGAGCTGATCGACGGCTCGATCGATATCCTGGAGCTCGCGCCGTTGCAGGCGCGCGAGCGCGAGCCGATACGCTGCGGCCTGCACCGGACCGTGGCTCTCCTCGGCGCGACGCATGTACAGCTCGGCGAGGTCGTGCCATTGGGCCTTCTCGCGGTAGAGCTCGGTCAGCGCGTCGAGTGAGCGCGCGTCCGTTTCCGTTACCTCGAGCGCAGCGCGGTAAGTCTCGATCGCTTCGTCCGGCTGCCCGAGCTCGGTTCGCTGGAGCACGGCGATGGTATGCAGGAGCTCGAGACGATCTTTCGGATCGAAGCGATGGTCGAGCGCTTCGCGATGCAGCTCGACGCGCTCGCGCGGCCGTGACATGCGCGCCAAGAGGGCGTCCATGGACTCGAACAGCGGCTTGCTTTCCGGTTCGAACGCCAGCGCACGCCGGTAAAAGCCGAGCGCGCGCTCGGACTCGCCCAAGCCGGCGAACAACTCTCCCGCCCGCCGGGCGAGGCGCGCGCTGGTCGGGTCGTCGCCGTGGAAGTCGTCGAGCTCCGTTGCGTAGATTTCGGCGAGGCGAGCTTCGCTCCCTGCGACCTTGGCCAGGCGTTCGAGCTCCGAAAGCGTGCTCTCGTCCGCCGGATCGTCGTGAAATAGCTTGGCCACGGTCTCGAGCGCGGCCACGTAGTCCTCGGTCTGCTCTTCGTAGAGCTGAGCCAGGCGCGAAAGCAGCTCGCGGCGCTCTTCCGGATCGCCGGTGAATTCGAGGCGCGCGCGGATGGCGTTCATCACCCGGCCGAAGTCGGCGCGCTGCAGGTACACGGGCTCGAGCAGCGAGGCGGCGCGAGCACGGTGCTCGGCTTCGGGCGCCTGCGAGAGCAGACGTTCGAGCTCGGCGATGGCGCCTTCGTGCTGTTTCTGTAGATCGAGCGCCTGGTGCAGCTCGTCGAACGCGCGCGGCACGTCGTTCATGTGCAGAGCCGCCACGCGGGCGATATTCACGTGCAGGTCGGCGGCGTTGCCGACGCGCTGCTCGAGCTGCGTTTGGTAGAGCTCGATCAGCTCCGGCCAGCGCTGCTCGTTCGGATACAAACGAGTCAACGCTTCGACGGCGACGGCGTCGAGATCCAGATCGAGAATCGCCTCGTACGCGGGGATCGCGCGGGCCGGATCGTTCAGCACGTCGGCCAGCAGCCGTGCACGCCGAAACATGAGCTGCTTCTTCTCGGCCTCGTTTTCGGCCGATTCCACGCGCCGCTCCAGCACGTCGAGCAGGCTCTGGGCGTCTCCCGACTCTTCGTACAACGACTCGAGCGCACTCAGCGCGCGCCGGTCGTCGGCGCGCAGCTCGAGCGCCTTTTGGTAGTAGCTGCGAGCGAGCTCACGATCGGCGAGTTGATGACGCGCCAGATCGGCGATCTTCAACGTCACTACCAGCTGCACCTCGCCGTCGAAAATATCCGGCACGATATCGCAGAGCAGGCGTACGTAGTCCGCTTGCCGGCCGGTCGCCGCCGCCAGGCGCTCTTCGTGCTCGAGCCAGGGCGTGATCTCCGTGTGACCGAGCGCCATGCGCACTGCGCGCTCCGCGTACATGAAGGCGCGCGCCGGATCGTGCAGCGAATTTTCTGCCACGCGCATGGCCTTTTCCAGGCCTTCGAGCTGCTGCGGCGGATCGTCGGCCGTGGCGACCTCGATCTCGATCACCTTCAACAGACGCTCGTAGTCGCTCTCGGTCTCGTAAATCGGATGCAGGATCTCCGCGGCTTCGCGGCGCGCCGGCTTGTCTTCCGAATCGAGCAGGACTTCCAGGGCCGAACGGCTCGGCGCATGTGAGGCGTCCAGCGTGAGCGCGCGACGGTAAACCTCGAGCGCTCCCGGCAGGTCTTGCAGGTGCTGGCGCTTG
>DATHEN010000513.1:0-3480 GCA_035318565.1 Polyangiaceae bacterium | reverse complement strand
CTCGCCGGCTGCGATCCGCGCGGCGCTTTGTTCCTCGATACGGAAACCACCGGCCTGGGAGGCGGCGCGGGGATCCTCGCTTTCCTCGTCGGCATGGCCTTTTTCGAGGGTCCGACTCTCTGCCTCGAGCAGCTGCTGCTGCGCTCGCCCAGCGAGGAAACGGCGCTCTTGGCCCACGTGGTGAAGCGCATCGAGCGGGCCACGCTCATCGTCACGTACAACGGCAAAGCCTTCGATTGGCCCCTCCTCAACGGTCGCCAGCTGATGAACCGCTTGCCGGCGCTGCCGGTCCGCCCGCATCTCGACTTGTTGCACGTCGGGCGGCGCCTGCACCGCAATCGTCTCGGGGTGTGCAAGCTGACGTCACTCGAAAGCGAAGTGCTCGGGTTCGTGCGCGGTCCCGACATCGCCGGCGGGGACATTGCGGCGCGCTACGGCCATTTTCTGCGCAGCGGTGATGAAGAGGCGCTGCGCGGCGTGGTCGAGCACAACGCGTTCGACGTGATGAGCATGGCCGCGCTCATGGCGCTCTACGGCGAGCCCCTCGGCACCCTACACGATAGCGATCTCGTCGGCCTGGCGCGCACGTTCAAGCGCGCCGGGGCGCTCGAGCGCGCCGACGAAGTGGCGCATGCAGCCGTCGCGCGGGGCGCCGGACCGGCCGCCCTGCGCATCCGAGCGCAAATAGCCAAGGCACGCGGCGACCGAGCGCGTGCGCTCAGCGACTTCGAAGCGCTCAGCGCCGAAATCCGCGATGCGGAGCTCTACCTCGAGCTGGCCAAGCTCTACGAGCACCACGTGAAGCAGCCCCTGAAGGCGCTCGAGTTCGTGGATCTGGGCACCGGTGAAACCCCGGAGGCCGTGGAACGCCGCCGGGCCCGGCTGCGTCGAAAAGCCGAGCGCCCCCCAAAAACACCGCGCCGCAAGCGCAGCGGCTCTGCCTGAAACCCTGGAATCTGCTAGACGAGCCGCAATGGCTTACGAGCACCGCGTCATCGAACCGCGCTGGCAGCGCTTCTGGGAAGAGCGGCAGACGTTCAAAGCGGAGCGCCGCCCCGGTCGCTCCAAATACTACGTGCTCGACATGTTCCCGTACCCGTCGGGGAGCGGCCTGCACGTGGGCCACCCCGAGGGCTACACCGCTAGCGACATCATGGCGCGCTACAAGCGCATGTGCGGGTTCGATGTGCTGCACCCCATGGGCTGGGACGCGTTTGGCTTGCCCGCGGAGCAGCACGCCATCAACACCGGCACTCACCCCGCGGTCACCACCCAGCAGAACATCCAGACCTTCCGCCGCCAGTTAAAAAGCCTGGGTTTCGCCTACGACTGGTCTCGGGAGATCGACACCACGGAGCCCGGCTACGTGCGCTGGACGCAGTGGATCTTCCTGAAGCTCTTTCACGCCGGTCTGGCGTCGCAGGCGGAAGTGCCCGTCAACTGGTGCCCGGCGCTGGGCACCGTGCTGGCAAACGAAGAAGTGATCGACGGCCGGAGCGAGCGCGGCAACCACCCGGTGATTCGCAAGCCGCTCCGCCAGTGGCAACTCAAGATCACCCACTACGCCGATCAGCTGGCGGCGGACCTGGACCTGCTCGACTGGCCTGAAACCACGAAGCAAAAACAGCGAGAGTGGATCGGCAGGAGCGAAGGGGCCGAGGTCGATTTTCCACTCGTGGGCCGCGAGGACAAGCTCACCGTGTACACCACGCGCCCGGACACGCTGTACGGCGCCACGTACATGGTGATCGCGCCCGATCACCGGCTCACACTCGGCATCACCACCGAAGAGCACCGCAAGGACGTGAGCGCGTACAGCGAAGCGGCCTCGCGCAAGAGCGACCTCGAGCGCACCGCCCTGAACAAGGAAAAAACGGGCGTCTTTACGGGCTCTTATGCGTTCAATCCGCTCACCGAGCAGCCCATCCCCGTGTACACGGCTGACTACGTACTGGGCGCTTACGGTACGGGCGCCATCATGGCAGTGCCGGCTCACGACGAGCGCGACTTCGAGTTCGCCAAGGCATTCGAGCTGCCCATCGTTGCCGTCGTGAGCCCGGACGGCAAGCACAGCCCCGAGCTGAACAAGGCGTTCGAGGCCGAAGGCGTCGCCATCAACTCGGGCCGCTTCACCGGCCAGTCCACCGCCGAGATGAAACGCAACATCACGGCGTTCCTCGAAGAGCGCGGCATCGGCCGCCGCCGGGTCAACTACAAGATCAGGGACTGGCTCTTCAGTCGCCAGCGCTACTGGGGCGAGCCCATCCCGATCTATTTCCCGGTGCAAACCAAAGGCGACCCGCGCCGAGGTGACGCCTACGAGATCGACTACACCCGCCCGATTCCACTCGAGGAATCCGAACTCCCGCTACGCCTGCCCGAGCTCGAGGACTACCATCCTGGCGATCCCCAGGGGCCGCTGGTGCGCGCGCTCGACTGGCGCTTCTTCCAGAAGGACGGCAAGTGGTACGCGCGCGAGACGAACACCATGCCGCAGTGGGCCGGCTCGTGTTGGTACTACTTGCGCTTCGTCGATCCCCGCAACGACCAGAAGATCTTCGACGATGCCTTTTACGACGCATGGATGCCCGTCGACCTTTACATCGGCGGCTCCGAGCACACCGTGCTGCACCTGCTGTACGCGCGCTTCTGGCACAAGGCCTTGTTCGACGCGGGGGTGGTGAAGCATCCCGAACCGTTCCTGAAACTCGTTCACCAGGGCATGATCCTCGGCCAGGCCTATCGCTGGTACGCCGTGCTCGCCGAAGACGGCACGGTGGCTCGCGCGCTGCCCGGGGACTTCCCCGGCATCACCAAAGACCCGGAGGGCACCCTACGCCTGGACACCGGCCAAGCCGTGGACGAACGCTGGGTGCAAGAAGCCGACGTCGAGGTGCGGGACGGCAAGCCGCATCACCGCGAGCACGGCGTGAAATTGCAGCCCGTAGCCGAAAAGATGAGCAAAGCCCGCGGCAACGTCGTCAACCCGGATGACGTCGTTCACGAATTCGGCGCGGACAGCCTGCGTGTGTACGAGATGTTCATGGGCCCGCTCGAGCAGGTGAAACCCTGGCAAACCTCCGGCATCCACGGTGTGCGGCGCTTCCTGGATCGTGTGGACGCAGTGGCTTCGCGCGAGCTTTCCGCTGCTCCGATGCAGCCCGACACGGCGAAGCTCGTGCACCGCACGGTGAAAAAGCTGGGTGAGGACATCGAGGCGATGCGCTTCAACACCGCCGTGAGCGCCATGATGATCCTCAGTAATCACCTCAATTCACTGACTGAAACCCCGCGAGAAGCCGTGGAAAAATTGCTGCTCGTCCTGTCGCCGTTCGCGCCGCATCTCGCCGAGGAGCTCTGGGAGAAGGGGGGCCACCAGGCCAGCATTGCGGACGTGCCCTGGCCGGATTTCGATCCGGCTCTGTGCATCGACGAGCGCGTCGAGATTGCCGTCCAGGTCAACGGCAAGGTCCGCGGTCG
>DATHEN010000512.1:0-2423 GCA_035318565.1 Polyangiaceae bacterium | reverse complement strand
ATGGTGCGCCCATGTCGGAGGTACGTAACTTGGTGCTGGCTCGTACAGAGGTATCCCAGCCCCCCCGCTCCGTGCGGCCACGTTTGGCCGCACTGGACGCACCGGCGAGCCCGGTTCGTTGTTTCGGCCGGCTGATCGCCGACTCGCCTCGCATGCAGGAGGTTTTCAACCTGCTGGTGCCGATTGCCAAGACGGACATTACCGTGACGCTGCTTGGCGAGACAGGCACCGGCAAAGACGTCCTCGCTCACACGCTCCACGATCACAGTGCGCGAGCGCGCGGCCCTTTCGTGGTGTTCGACTGCGGCGCGGTAGCCGCCAGCTTGGCCGAGAGCGAGCTGCTCGGTCACGAACGCGGCTCCTTCACGGGGGCGGTCGCGGGCTACGCTGGTGCTTACGAGCGCGCCCATGGCGGCACGCTATTCTTGGACGAAATCGGCGAGCTTCCGTTGGATCTCCAGCCTCGCTTGCTGCGTGTTCTGGAGAGCCGTCGCGTAAGGCGCGTGGGCGGTGCGCACGATCGCGCCGTGGACGTCCGCGTGGTCGCGGCGACAAACCGCGATTTGGCCGCGGAGGTACACGCCGGCCGTTTCCGCCAAGACTTGTACTTTCGCCTGGCCGGCGTGGTCATCCCCGTGCCGCCTCTGCGCGAGCGCTTGGAGGACCTGCCGCTCTTGGTCCCACACCTGCTGGAGGATCTGGGTGGAGCGGACCTGCAAGTGTCGGACGAGACGTACACCGCTCTGCGTGCGCACTATTGGCCGGGTAACGTGCGGGAGCTCAAGAATGCGCTCTCTTGCGCGCTGGCTTTCGTGCAGGGCAGCACTCTCGAGCCACAGCACCTGCACCTCTGTCCGCAGTCCGAACCGCCACCGCGGAGCGAAGATCTCGAGCTCGAGCACCTCGCGCTCGCGGGTTTGAATCTGCAGCGCGTAGAGCGCGCAACCATCAAGCAAACGCTGGCGCAAACTCATGGCAATCGAGTGCTCGCGGCGCGTTCCCTCGGCATTGCCGCTTCCACGCTCTACGAGAAGCTGAAGAAGTACAGCCTGTAACATCCTGAAAAAGACACACCGCTGTCCCGTGTGTGCCACGCGCAGGAACTAAGTCGCATGCACGACGCGCGCGTGACGTTTGCGCGCCGTCGGAACAGCGAGGACAGCGATGAGCAAGGCGTACACGTTCGACAGATCTTGGTTCCGTGGCGCACTGATCGTGTCGCTATTCGGTGTCGCGTGCACCGCCAGCGTGGAGCCGTCCGGCGACGAAGCATCGCCCGAGGCGCGCGCAGCCGACGGGAAGATCGGGCTCGCGATCGAAATCGCTCCCGGTGTGCAGATGGAAAGCGTCTCGTACGTCGTCAGCGGAAACGGTATCCAACCGGTAACGGGATCGATGGCGCTCCAGACCCCCGGGGTCGCGCTATCGGCTTTGATCGGTGGCCTGCCTTCAGGTACGGGCTACAGCATAACCCTCACGGGGACGTCGCTGGACGGCAAGGTCCAGTGCAGCGGCTCGGCGCTCTTCGACGTGCGGGTCGCTGAGACGACGCCGGTGAACGTCTCCATGACGTGCTCGAGCGCCGCTGGAACCGGGGACGCCTTCGTGGACGTCGACATCCACCTGGCGCGCTGCCCGAGCGTCCATGCGCTCGGCGGATATCCCCCCGAGCTGACGGTCGGCGAGCGTGTTCTACTCGAAGCGAGCGCCAGGCACGCCGATACGCCGGTTCTCAGCTTTTCCTGGCAGACATCGAGCGGAACCTTGGCCGCGCCGGCCTCCCAAGCGACGACGTTCGAATGCACGGAAGCCGGGACGGCGACGATCTCTCTGACAGTCTCCGACGGCCGCTGCGAGGACACGGAACGGCTCTCCATCGACTGCCAAGCCCCCTGCTGCGGCAATGGCTTGCTCGAGTTGAATGCCAGCGCTTCTGGACGGCGCTTCTAACCGTTACATCGCACGCGCGTTTCGTAGGTTCTGGTGCAGCCGCGATCGTCCGAGACGCGCAGCGTAACGGCGTGGAGGCCCGCGCCGGTGCAGCGGTAAGTCGCGCGCCCAGAGCTCGATTCTCGAATTTCCCCGCTCGCCGCACTAAAGCCGTAGGTTACCGGGTCATCATTGGGATCGTCGGCGTCGGCGATCAATGAAAACGTGCCCGGCGCCGTGGGCCCTTCGGGTGCGATGACCATCGAGCCGAGCTCCGGACAGCGATTGGGAGCCAAGCCGGACTCGTCCGGCTGACACCACGATGCGCAACCGTCCCCGTCGAGCGTGTTGCCGTCGTCGCAGGCCTCGGGCGGATGCCGCACGCCGTCCCCACACACCGGCTCGAGCTGACACGCAGACGAGCAGCCGTCCCCGTCCGTGAGATTGCCGTCCTCGCACTCTTCCCTCGGGTCGACGTTGAAGTCTCCGCACAC
>DATHEN010000511.1:0-3030 GCA_035318565.1 Polyangiaceae bacterium | reverse complement strand
GGGCGCGTGCCCGGCGCACTCGGACCCAGGCTGCGGGCTGCAACCGCCACGGCGACGGACCGCCTTCCCTCCCCTCCAGTCGCGCTCGCGCTTGGAGCCAGCGCGTATTTTTCGCGCGGCCGTTTGCGTGTTGCGCGCGTGCAACTCTATTGGACTATTGCAGCCTACAGCGAACGCTCGTTACTGGACGCGACATCCTCTTGGACAGCAGGCGCGTTGCGTCACCGGCAATTTTACCGTCAATGTGTGCAGCAGAGCTCAACGCGTGTTCTTGAACGATTCACTCTACGCGCCAGGAGCACGCTCTCATGCTGCGCTGCACCATGATCGCATTAGTGTCAGCTCCAATGTGGGTGACGCGTCGCGCGCCCCATTCTCCGCATGGACAATCGTGTTTTAGTGATCGCCTGAGACGCGGATCCCATGTAGGCTGTACACACATGGGCCGCCCCCGCAGCTTGAGTGCCAACCCCACGGCTGCCGCCGCCTACCGTTTCAGCGAGCGTGTTTCGGAGCTCATGGCCGCCGCGCTTCGAGACGGCCGCGTCAGCGAAAGCCTGATTGCCCGCGATCTCGAGATGAGCGCGCGCACGTTGCGCCGGCATCTCGCGGAGGAGGGCACGAGCTACGAGCGTTTGCTCGACGATCTGCGCAAAGAATTGGCGGAGCACTACCTCCGCGAGCCCGAGCTCGGCATCGACGACGTAGCCGTGCTGCTTGGTTTCTCGGAAGCGCGCGCGTTCCGTCGTGCGTTTCGCCGCTGGAACGGCCTGAGTCCAGCGCAGTTTCGTCTGCGCACCGGGGCCCGTCGCCCCGCGGCGGTCGACGGCGACACAAGTCTCGTGGACAAGTTTGTCGCGGAACAGACGCGTACAGATGACCTATCCGGTCCTTATCGATCGACCCAGAATTCAATATCATTAACCAACCCCTTATCTCCACCCCGGCGCTGGGAGGATTCCATGAATGTAATCGCCAGAGCATCTGCTGCAGAAGAGCGTGCTCCCGAATCAAGCGAGTACCCTCCACGTCGCACTCCCGAAGCATCGGGTATTGCGGCGAGCCCGGTACCGCTTACACGCGGTCTATTAGTAAAACGTAATGGCCCTGGGACTTATGACCGCCAGAAGTCTCCCGAAGAGCGGCGTGACGATCAACGCCGCCGTATTTTGATGGGAGCTGCGCGGGTTTTTGGTCGGGACGGCTATGCTGCCGCTTCGGTAGCGACGATTCTCGAGTGTTCTGGAGTGAGCCGCGGCACCTTTTACCGCCACTTCAACGACCTTGCGGACGTCTTTTTGGCCGTAAAGCAGGAAGCCGCAAACCTCCTGTTCGACTTCGTCGAGGAACGCATCCGCGACGAACGCGATCCGGCGGAGCGCCTGCGTGCAGGCGTCAACGCCTTCCTGTCCCTCGTGGCCGAAAACGCGGATCTCGTTCGCGTGTTCCGACGTGAGTCCCCGGCGAACCGCCCGAGCCATCGGGAAATCCGCAATCAGACGCTGAACCGTTTCGTCGCCTTGATTCGCGAAGGCGCATCCGAAGCGATGAAGCAGGGCCTCATCAAGAACATGCCGGATGACCTGACGATCTACGCTTTGGTCGTCGCGTTCGAAGGCGTGATCGCCCGCTACCTCGACTCGAGAGACGA
Source organism: Polyangiaceae bacterium (assembly GCA_035318565.1). Taxonomy (GTDB): domain Bacteria; phylum Myxococcota_A; class Polyangia; order Polyangiales; family Polyangiaceae; genus DATDJP01. Next base: position 1,379 of record DATHEN010000511.1, on the reverse strand, counting down.
AGCCCGCGTGCTCGAAGCAGAGACCGCGATGGTCTCGCTCTGTTTCCGCGCTCTGCGCTAAGCCATAAAAACCTAGGCATAACTCCTTCGTGCGCAGCAGCTCCTCCGTGGGTTGCTGCGTACGAACGCGTTTGGGGTTCAACAACGAGGTTACCTCGCGCGCGGCGCCGGATTTCTGCGGCCCTCACCCAAGTGCTGACCATTGGTTCCATTGTGCAGAGTGCAGGGAATTTCAGTCAGCGTGAGGGGGTTTGGGGCCCATGCGAAGCGCAGAAGCGGCATGGGCCCTAGAAGAATTTGAAACGTTGGAGACAGGCGATAGGCGGAGGGCGCTGCGTCTGGTCAACATGGCGAGTCGGGTGGCAGAGAGGCCGGCGGGCAAAGTCTCAGAAGTATTCAAGAAGGATAGTGAGCGTCAGGGGGCGTACGACCTGCTTGAAAGCGGAAAGGTCAGTGCTGAGGCACTTCTATTGGCGATGGGAGACGCCGCCGCAACGCGTGCAGCGGCTGAAGCCTTCGCCTATGTCGCCGTCGATGGCGCCAGCATTACGCTGACGGATCGAGCTCGCGCGAAGGATTTCGGCCGAGTCGGCAATCAAGACAGCCTTCGAGGTCTCAAGGTGATCAACTCGCTTGGACTCAGTCCCCAGGGGGTGCCTCTCGGGCTTTTCACGCAGGTGTGGTGGGCTCGTCCTCCTGCGCCCATCCGAACCGGCAGTAAAAAGGAGCGCCGCGCACAGAAAGCCAAGTTCAAACGGCAACGCAGCTCTGAAGAAAAGGAAACACGCTACTGGCTTCAAGCTATCGAGCAGACGACAGCGAGCGCAACTGAAACGGGCGCCAAACTTTGGTTTCAGCTCGATCGGGAAGCGGATTCCCACGCCATCTTGATGAAGCTGACCGACAGCAACCACCAGTTTACGGTGCGCGGCTCGTGGAACCGGATGCTCGAAGACGCTGATGACAACAGCCAACATCTGCTTGAATGGCTCGCAAGAAAAGCTCCTCAGGGAGCTTACGAAATTGATGTTCCGGCTGGACCACAGCGCACTGCTCGCCGCGCGCGCATTGCCATACGCTGGGAACCGGTGGTGCTGCGCCTGAGAGATGATCGGCGTCGGGAACAACTACTTGAGCTGAACGCCGTGTGGGCACGGGAGCACGGGACGTGCCCCGCAGGAGAAAAACCACTGGATTGGTTACTCTTAACGAGCACAGAGGTCCGAGCGCTCGATGAGGCTCGAGACGTCATCTTTGGCTACACGCTGCGTTGGCGCATCGAAAGCTTTCACAAGACTTGGAAAAGCGGAGCCTGCAACGTCGAAGAGACCCAGCTCCGAAGCCAGCAGGCAGTTACCGTCTGGGCTACGCTCCTTGCC
>DATHEN010000510.1:0-2970 GCA_035318565.1 Polyangiaceae bacterium | reverse complement strand
TCTCGCTCAAAGAGCACGACGTGAAGCCGCGCGACCTCGCCGGTAAGTTCGTGTCGGGAGCGCTGGAGAAGATCGGTCAGAAGATCGACGACACCGTGCAAATTACGCTGGATTTGACGGCGAAGGCGAAGTGAGTGGGCGATTCAGACGGGCTTCCCCCATCGTGCCAGTTTCGACGTCAGTCGACGACGAGCAAGCGAATGCCCCCGCGCCACCTATCGTGACGATGGCCAAGGATGCTCTGCCGAGTCTGCGAAATACCATCGAGAAATCCCCTTGTACTTAGAGCTTGCGTAGGTAAGCGAGCAGCGCCGGGCGTTCTTCGGGAGTGAACGGCCGGTCGATGTGGACGCCGTCCGTCGAGAGCAGCCGCGGGCGCACGGGGGCCGCGGCGGTGAGCACGCTCACGAACTTGAAGAGCTGCGTGTAGTGGTCGAGCACGTCGTCGAGGGTCGCCGCGCTGTTGTTATGAAAATACGGCGCCGTCTTGCCGATACCGCGTGTGGAAGGAACGTCGAGCGCCTGCCAATCGTCCTTGGCTCCTGCTCCGACAAAGGCACCGGTCAAAAGCGTGCGCCCGGGATCGGAGCTTGGACGGCGCGTTTTCGTGCCGTCGGGCAGCGTGACCTCGTAAACGCGCACGTTACGCGCGAGCTCGGGCTTGCACGGGGCGAACGCAAAACGCGGCGTTCCGGTGTAGCCCGGGAAGGTGGGGCCGTCGACCGGACGCGGACAGACCGTTTGGATGCCGCCGAACCGCTCGATGCCAGGTATCGGCAGCGTCCCGGGCACGCCGGCGTGGCACGTCGCACAAGCGCGAGCAAACACGATCTTGCCCTGCTGCTCGAGCGCATCGAGTGGCGGATCGGGGTCCGGCACGGGGAGCGTGGCCTGATCGAGGGCCCGCGACGTTGCGCGAAGTCCTTCGGAGGAGAAGAGCACGTTCTGGAAGTTCGCTAGGTCGGCGAGCATTCGCGGCGATGGCGCGTTCTGGGCCTCGGCGTGGTTCGTGAACGCGGCGAGCGCTTGGTCCTGCAGATTCGCGATGCGAGCGTCGAGCTGGTATCCACCGTTCGGATTCGGCCCCCGAGGCACACAGGTGGGGTCGATGGCCCCGCCGGAAGCGCAGGGCCAGGACGGCGGGTTCGGATCGGGCCCCGTCAGCTTCACGTTGTTGACGGTGGGCACCGCGCGCCAGACGTCGACGAAGGTCTCTGCCGAGGGGGTCCCAGTGGCCGGGTCGATGAGCTTGACGGTCGGCGGGAGAGGAAACGTAATTCGGATGAGGCCGTTCTGGCGCAGATTGCCGTAGTCGCTGGCGTTCGCGCCGTTGATTCGAAAGTCGTCGGCGTCGATCGGTCGAAACAAGGGGTCGTCCGCGCTCGGATCGGTCCGGCGCCGTGCTTGCAGCGCCTGAAATCGTGACTCCGCGTCGGTGGGCGAGAGCTGGAACGAGTCGGTGATCATGTGGCAATCGGCGCAAGACCGACCGTTACCGCCGAGGCCACGCGGCTTGCGATCCACGAAGGCCATGGCCCCGCGCGCGATGGACGCAAATTCGCCGGGCATCAGCGTCGAGTTCGCCGCTTCGACTTCCGGGCTCGTCTCCTGCTTCTGCGATTCGGTGCTCGATGAGCAACCGAGCGCGGTGAGCCCAGCTCCCAGCCAGCTCATGAGACCAACGGCATGGGAAACGCTATGCATGGGAGACCTCGTGTTCGGGGTGACGGACTTGGCTTTCGAAACGGCACCGGGCGGGGATGCCCCGTGCATGGGCGCCCACGGCGCAGCCGCTCGATGCGGTCGCGATGGTCGGCTGCCCTGCCAGCCCTCTCGATCAAGAGCTCGCTGATGGTTCCGCGTGCTCGTTCACGCGACGACTGTTTCTATCGTGTTCGGTTCAGCAGCATCAAGAGGCAGCGAGTTTACTCGACGGCGCGCACGTAAACTCGCCGCTCGTCGAGCAAGATGCGCCTAGCTTCCAACGCATCGGGGAGACCCCGTCCGATCCGCGCTCGACATGGGCGTAAAGACGAATCAACTCGTCGCGCGAACGGGCGCCGATTTTTCGAGCCGCCCGAGCCATCAGGACGCGTACCGTCGAGTGCGATATGCCGAGGTTGTACGCAATCAACTTGTTATGCTCCCCCAACACGGCCAGGGCGGCGATCTGATGCTCTCTTTCCGTGAGTGAAGTCGCGCATACCGAACTGGGGATGCCGCCAGATGCAGTTTTCACTAGAACCTTCGAGCCGCTTCCAGGTGCGATGTGTCGGCGCGGGCTTCCAGCATCGCGGCGTGTGCTTTTTGGCGGGCTTCGACCTCGATCCGGTGCGCACGTCGCGTGGCATCGGCGGTCTCGAGGGCGCCACCCATCTCTGCCAGCTGCGTGAACGTGGCGGTGGCGCCCGCAAACCAAAGGGCGAAGAGCAATCCGGGGATGAACATCGATCGAATCGTTTCCATGGTCGTGCCTCCTGGTCCGACCTTGAGCAGGGGACGTGCCAGCGGACCACGTGCCGCGAACCGGCACAAAAACGGGCAGTTGTCTCCGATGGCGCTCGGTCCGCTACAAGTGTTGCACCCCCTGCCCGCGCTGTAGCAGGCGGTTAGACGCGAAACGACTCCGGATCGAGCCCGTAGCGCTTGACCCATCGCTGAATCTGGACTCGCGCCTTACCCAAGGTCCGCGCGACCGCCGAAATGTTGCCGGCGTGTTCGCGGAAGAGCGCGGCGAGCTCGTCGCGGTGCTTCTGTTCCGCCGCGTTGAGCGGCCGCGCGCGATCCGCTCGTTCTTCCTCTGGCGACTGCCTACCGGGATCGAGGGAGGAATCGTCGCCGAGCTCCAACGCCTGCTGCACACGCAGCGGCAGATGTTCGGCTTCGATCCGGCCATCGCCCGCAAGAGCGACCGCCGCACCGAGGCATTTCTCGAGCTCGCGCACGTTGAGCGGCCAGTGGTGAAGCATG
>DATHEN010000509.1:0-2151 GCA_035318565.1 Polyangiaceae bacterium | reverse complement strand
CCACACGGCTTCATGAAGAAGCCGGAAATTCTCGACTACTTCGCGAGTTACCGCAGAGCCTTCGATCCGCCCGTGCTCGAGCGCACGGCGGTGATTTCAGTGACCGAGAGCAGCGCGCGCGCTCGCTTCGAAGTCGGGAGCAGCGCCGGCACGTTCTTCGCGGATCAAGTCGTGGTCGCGACCGGAGGCTATCAAACTCCGCGCATCCCAACGTACGCGAGCGAGCTCCCGCGCGACGTGCTGCAAATTCATGCCGGCGAATACCGTAACCCCGAGCAGTTGCCGGACGGCGAGGTGCTCGTCGTGGGAACGGGGCAATCCGGCTGCCAGATCGCCGAGGATCTGCAGCTGGCGGGCCGCCGTGTGCACTTGGCGGTCGGCAACGCACCCCGCTGTGCGCGCCGCTACCGCGGACGCGACGTGGTCGAGTGGCTCCACGCGATGGGCTACTACGACATCCCCTACGATCGACACCCGGACCGCGACAAAGTGCGCGACAAGACCAATCACTACGTAACCGGTCGAGACGGCGGCCACGACATCGATCTGCGGCAGTTCGCGCTCGAGGGCATGCAGCTCTACGGCCCACTCGACTCGATCCGAGCAGGGGTCCTCCACTTCGCGCGAGGCCTCAAGGAGAACCTCGACTCGGCGGACGCCACGTATGGCCGTATCAACCGCAGCATCGACGCATTCATCGACGAGCGCGGCGTCACGGCTCCTCCGCCCGTCGACTACGTTCCAGTCTGGGAGCCCGAAAACGAAACCTCGCTGCTCGACTGCCGGAGCGCCGGCATCACGAGCGTGATCTGGTGCATCGGATTCGGCGCGGACTATCGCTGGCTCGAGCTACCGGTCCTCGATGACCTCGGTTATCCCCTCCACGAGCGCGGGGTAACCCCCGTGCCCGGCCTCTATTTCATCGGCCTGCCGTGGCTCTACACGTGGGGCTCTGGACGCTTGTGCGGCGTGGGGCGCGACAGCGAATACCTGACAACGCACATCGAAGCGCTGTATGCGCCGCGCTATTCGACCACCGAGCTGATCAGCTCGATCGGCGTGTCGTCGTGATTCGAAATTTGCGGATACGTCGGATACCACGAGCCACCGGTGTTGTTCGTGATCACCGAGCGATCGATGGCGACGTTCCCACTGTGATCATTGCTGACGAAAAAGATGGCGCTGCCGTGCTGGACCACGGTGTTGTGCTCGATGCGCGTGCCGCAGAGTGAGAGCGTCATACGGTTGCCGTCGTTGTAGATAGCGCCGCCGCTGCCGCCACCCGGCGTCCCAGCTTGAGTCGGGTTGCCGCCCCGTCCGATGGCTCGGTTGTGTGAAAACAGACTGTTGATGATCGTCCACGACACGCCGATGCTGCTGATGCCGCCGCCGTTCGAGCAGGTGTTGCCGAAGCCTTGTGCACCGCCGAAGGTACTGTTGACGACGTAGACGGGCAAACCCTGGTACTGGTCGAAGACCCGCACGCCCGCGCCGCCCACGTCTGGACCCGTGTCCGCGCAGACGTTGTTCATGAAACGAGAATTGACGATCTTGAGGCGTCCACCCCGTACCCACACGGCGCCGCCGCCGTCATACTCGGTCTCGCTCTTCGAGTTGCCATCGATGAACGTGATGTTCTGCAAGGTGAGCCGCGGGTGATCTTGATTGTTGCAAGTGGAGGTCGTCCACTTTTGAGCGCGATCGCAGGTGTTCATGTACAGGATGCGCCGCCGGCCCGCGCCACTCAGCGAGATCAGTCCCCCACCGTCCAGGACGATCTTCGGCCCCTTGTCGTTGAATATCTTTGCCGTTTGCTCGAGCGTAATGGTCAGCGGAGCTGCTCCACAGTTGAAGGTGATCACCCCTCCGTTCGCTAGCGCGTCCACCACGGCCTTGCTCGTGCAGCTCGCGGGAGATCCGTTCCCCACCACGCTCGTCGGGCTCGAGACGTCCTCGAGCCCCGCTTCCGCGGGGATGCTGCAGCTTGCTTCCGCGTTCTGATTGCCGGCAGGCGGACCGTCTTCGGGGTTGGTGAGGGGATTGTGCACATCCGCGTTGCCCGCGTCCGAGGGCCGGCCGCTGCTTCCACCACGCCCGCCGCTGCCCGCTCCGCCGCCGCTGCCCGCCCCGCCGTCCGGAGAGTCGCCGTTG
>DATHEN010000508.1:0-2948 GCA_035318565.1 Polyangiaceae bacterium | reverse complement strand
GGTGATGACCACGTTGTTCTCGACGACCCAATCCGTAAAAAATCCGTCGAAGCAGCCGATACCCTGCATGGTTGCGCGAAACGGATGCGACGCGTTCTCGAAGTTGATGAACGTGTTGCCGCGCAGCACGATGCCGCGCACCTCGCTCGTGCCCACGCCGCCGGGGCCGTTCGACCAGCTCTGAAAGCCGTCGTCGTGATTGTCGTCCCCCTGCGAGCTGCTCACGTAGCAGTTTTTGACGGTGTTGTACTGAAACGTTCCGTTGTCTCCGAGGCCGCGCAGGCCATCGGCGGAGAAGCCGTCGATCGTGTTGCGTTCCACCAGCGCGTTTTGCCCGCTCACGCTGATGCCGAAGCGTACGTTGCGCAGCGTGTTGCCGCGTACCGTGATGCGATTGCCGCTCACTTGCACGCCGCTGCTGGCGGTGTTGATCCAGTCGTTCGCCGTCCAGCTCCCCGCGTTCGCGATGCTGAAGAGCTCACTGTTCTCGATGCTGATGTTCGAGCTCGCAGCCTGGATATCGACGATCGTAGTCTTGGTGTAAGTAGCCGCGTGAGCGGGGCTGATGGACACGCCACGCAGCACGATGCCGCTGATGGCGCCGGTCTGCACGCGGCGCAGGCGCGGAGCGTGGCCAGTTTCGGCCGCGATCGTGATCGGTTGCGCGTAGGTTCCCGAGTTCAGTACGAGATCGCCGTGATAGCCGCTGCGCAGCAGCACGTTGTCGCTCGCTTTGACGGTGCCGCCGATGAGTCCGGCTTGGGCGACCTCTTGGAGCGTTCGCCAGGGATTCTGCGAGCTGCCGTCACCAGCGGGTGAGCCATTCGCCGGATCGACGTAGTAGGTCTTGCCGCTTCCGAGGCCGCCGCCGCCCCCCGCGCCCGAGGCGCCGCCGCTACCGCCTGCGCCACTCGTGCCGGCGCTGCCGCTCGTACCAGCGCTCCCCGCTGCGCCGGCTTTGCCGCCGCTGCCCGAGGAGCCCGCGCCGCCGCCAGCGCCGCCCGGCGATTGTGTGCCCGCGGCGCCGCCGTCCCCGCTCGTCCCAGCGCTGCCCGCGGTCCCAGCGCTGCCCGCGGCTCCACCGCGACCCGCCGCTCCACCGCGACCCGCCGCTCCACCACGACCCGCAGTTCCACCCGTGCCGCCGCGACCGCCAGTGCCGCCTGCGCCGTCTTCGCCCGCATCGTCACCGCAGGCGCCGGCAACCATTCCAATCACGAGCAATCCCGAAAGAACACCAGCGCGCATCGATCACTCCTTGGTGACGGCTGCGAGCTCACCCGCCATGGGCCCGCGTCCGTCACTAGTGTGACACTGAAGCGTCCGGTTTCGCACGCGTACCCTGCCGCGCGCGTCGACTGAGGTGGCGTTACTCTGGAAAATTCCGGACCGAGCGCGCCGGCTCCCGACCGACTGCCGTTTGGTATCGAGTAGGCTTCGTGACCACATGCAGCGCTCCGCAGGTCCCGTCGCGTTCTGGCTCGTTCCGAGCGAGCCGATCCGCGCTGTGTTGTCGACCTGCATCGAGAGCTTCGCTTCGAAGTACACGGCGCCGGCGTTCACTCCGCACGTCACGCTCATGACGGGACACTGCTCAGAGCCGGTGAGCACGCAAAGCTGCGAGCGCGTCCTGGCACGCGCGGCCGAAGGGTCGCCGCCGTTCGAGGTTCGCGTGTCGGGCGCTTCGCACAGCGACTTTTTCTTCAAGACGGTTTTTCTCGAGATCGCTCCGGATGACGCGCTGACCGCGCTTCGTGAACGGGTGCGCGCCGAATTCGAAGCGGCAGGTGGTATCATTTCCGACAAGCCGTTCGAGCCGCATTTGAGCCTGATCTACAAGCGCGCCTCGGAAGCCGAACGCCACGAGATCGTCTCTGAAGTCGTCGCGCCGGAAGTGATCGTGTGCGATGCGTTGGCTGTAGTCGTCCCGAGCTCCGCGGGCTGGGAAGATGTCGCTGCCTGGCGGGAGCTTCGCCGAGAGCCGCTTGGCGGATGACAGGCAGGAAACGTCCCCTACCAACTCTTGCAGGAGACCCTCGTCAATGAGCGGCCAGAGCGCCGACCGTCGGGCCTTGCCGGCTGTGGCCTTTCTTGGCCGCCAAGCCGCCAAAAGAACGCCAAGACCTCGCCGGGAGATTGAGGTTGAACGTTGAGCGACGCGTGTCGTCGCTCAAACGGGCGCAGGTAGTCAGGTACCGCGTCGTTTGAGCGACGTGCCGAGCGGCACAGTTTTCAACCCAAAAATCTGCTGTCGAGAGCCAAAGACTGGATCACCGGGATGCTTCAGGCCGAATCCGACACCTGGAAGGATCTGCTCGGCCCCTGAGGTGCTGCGCCCGGACGTGATCTCGTCCGATACTCTGGGCGGTTGTCGTCCCGAGCTCGGCGCGCTGGGAAGAGGTCGGTGCCTGGCGGGAGCTTGCAACGAGCGTCTGGGATGAGGGGGAGGAATCGTGGTTCGTTCAGGCGTTTGGATTCTGCTGGCGCTCGCCGTCCTTTGGGTGCTCTTTGCATGCCGCGAGAAGGAAGACTGGAGTTACGGCGAGTACGATCCACCGAAGCCAGGGCGCTGCGCCACGGATGGCGGTACCACTCCGATTCTCCCTGATTCGGCCGAGGAGCCGCGGCTCGAGGCCGCCGCGCGCGAGGAGTTGCTCGCGCTGGGGGTTGCCAAGTACCAGCGAAAGGCGCGCGTCACGAAGAAAAAGAAGCAACCAGACGGATTCGTGCGCGTCACGTTCGATCCTGCGTCGGGGCCCGTCTGCATCGTCGGAGACGAGTATTCGGCGTTCTACTTCGACCAGAAGTCGGACAAGCTGCTGATCGATTTGGGCGCCGGGGGAGCGTGTTGGTCGGACTTCTGTTTGGCGATCGCCACCGTCCCCGAGACAATCGCTCCGAAGCGGTGCGAAAGCCTGATGCGCGATTGGAACTGGGTCATCGTCCCC
>DATHEN010000507.1:0-2022 GCA_035318565.1 Polyangiaceae bacterium | reverse complement strand
GCATGCGCCCTTCAACAGCGTCGCGCCCCGCGGAGAGCGCGCTCTCGAGCTCGGCGATGCGACGCTCCGCGCGTTGGCCCAGGGCTCCGAATATGGCGAAGCTGGCAGCGATACCCACCGCGGCTGCCAGGCTGAACGCGGCCAGGGCCGGCGTTCCCACGCCGAGCGAGCCGGCGGCCACGGCGATTGCTGTAACGACGCACGCCGCCCCTCCCACCCCCAGCATTCTGGGAGTCAGAGGGACGGCGCGTGACGGGCTCGACATGCGGCGATGCTATCCGTTGCTCAGCGCGGCGTCGCGCAGCGTGTTCGGAGCGGATTCGGGGTCCGCCTCGCTGCTCTCCGTGCGCCGGCCGAAGCGCGCGTTCAGCCAGGCGCCGGCGTCGTCGAACAGGGAGTACGCCACGGGCGTGGCCAGCAAGGTCAGCAGCAACGACAGCACCTGTCCGCCCACGATCACACCCGCGGTAGCCTGGTTTAGCCCGCACCCACGCCGTTCGAGAGCGCGAGCGGCACCATGCCCGCCACGAATGCCACCGTGGTCATCAGGATCGGGCGCAGGCGTTCCTTGTTCGCCTTCAAGATGGCCGGCAAGCGCTCCATGCCGTCCGCGCGCAGCTGGTTCGTGTGATCGATCTGCAAGATGGCGTTCTTCTTCACCACGCCGAAGAGCACCAGGAGCCCCAGACAGGAGTAGATGTCCAGCGATTGCCCGAGCGCGATCAGCGACACGAGCGCGAAGGGCAGGGTGAGCGGCAGCGCGAGCAGGATCGTGGCCGGGTGCAGCCAGGACTCGAACTGCGCAGCCAGCACCAGGTACATGAACAATAGCGAGAGCCCGAACGCCACCAGGAACGCTTCGGCGGTCTTGGCCATCTCCTTCGATTGCCCGAGCGGCGCCGCCTTGTACTCGGCCGGCATGTTCAGGGCTTTTATCTCATGCTCGAGCGCTTCCAGCACCTGGCTCTGTGCGTACCCGGGAGCCAGGTTCGCGCTGAGCATGACTTGGCGGCGGCGATTCGAGCGGTTGATCTGTGCAGGCCCCGTGTCTTCGTTCAGGCGCACCACGTCCAGCAGCGGCACCGAGCCGAACTTGGTGGAAGGCACGGTGACCAGCGCCAGCGATTCGGCGTTCACCCGGAAGTTTTCTTCAGCGCGCACGTACACGTCGTACGTCTGACCCTGCTCCTCGTACGTGGACACCTGCAGCCCGCCGATCAACAGGCGCAGGGTGGAGCCCAGCTCCGGAATCGGCACGCCCAGATCCGCCGCGCGGTCGCGGTCGATAGCGACGGCGAGCTCGGGGCGTCCGCCGATGGAGCTCGAATCCACGTCCGTGGCGCCCGGCACCCGCCTCAGCCGCTCGACGAGCCGCTTGCTGTACTCCTCGAGACGATCCAGGTCGGGTCCCGTGATCTCGTAGTTGATCGGCACTTGACGCTGACCACCGCCCGAAAACGTGGGTACGTCCGAGACGTCGATGCGCAAGTCCTTGGGCTGACGCGCGACGATCTCCTGGCGCACCCGGTTCATGATGCGATCTTGCGACTCTTTGCGCTCGCGCGGGTCGGAGAGCTTGACGTACACGTTTGCCAGGTTCGGCGTGCGTTCGTTGTTGTCGCCGATGGTGATGAGCGTGCTCTGCACCGCCGGCAGCGTGCGCACCTGCCGCGCGATGCGCTGGGCCATCAATTGAGTGGCCTCGATGCTCGTGCCTTCCGGCGCGCGCATATTGATTTCGAAGTGCGCCTCGTCACTCTTGGGCAAAAAGCCCTTGCTCACGCTGCCCATCAGCGGCACCACGGAGGCGAGCGCCGCAGCAGAAGCCGCCACGACGATCCAGCGCCGTTTCATCACCCAAGCCAGAACGCGTACGTAAGCGCGTTCCATCGGGTCGTAGAACTTGTCGACGATGCGCGCGAGCAGCGGCTTCCTCGCATGCCGCCCGTCGGGGCCCGAGCCGATCGGGCGCGCTTTTGCAAGCCAGCGCGCCGACAGCATCGGCGTCAGCGTGAAGCTGAC
>DATHEN010000506.1:0-8673 GCA_035318565.1 Polyangiaceae bacterium | reverse complement strand
CCTTTGCCGAGCGGGGGAATGCTGGCCAGGAGTCCGCGCGTATAGGGATGCTCCGGCGCTTTGAAGATCTGCGCCACGCTGCCCGTCTCGACCACCTGACCGGCGTACAGCACGGCCACGTCGTTCGCAAACTCTGCCACCACTCCCAGGTCGTGTGTGATGAACAGAATGCTCATGCCGAGTTCGGCCTGGAGCTTGCGCAAGAGCTCGAGGATCTGCGCTTGAATCGTGACGTCGAGCGCCGTGGTGGGCTCGTCGGCGATGAGCAGCGCCGGATCGCAGATCAACGCCATCGCGATCATGACGCGCTGGCGCATGCCGCCCGACAATTGATGCGGATAGCTATCCACGCGTTCCACGGGCGAGGGGATGCCGACCTTCTGCAACATCTCGATGGCGCGCTCGCGTGCTTCACGGCGGCTGACCGGCCGGTGAATGCGCAGCGCTTCGGCGATCTGTGCACCGATGGTGTAGACCGGATTCAGGCAGGTCATCGGCTCCTGAAAGATCATCGAGATCTTCGCGCCGCGTAGATGGCGCATCTGCTGCTCGGGGAGCGAGAGCAGGTCAGTGCCTTCGAAGGCGATCTTGCCGCCGGTGATCTGGCCCGGCGGTGACTGGATGAGACGCAGAATGGACAGAGCCGTGACGCTCTTGCCGGATCCGCTCTCGCCGACCACTGCCAGTGTGGCGCCGCGCCGAACCTCGAAGGAGACGTCGTCCACGGCTTTGAGCACACCGCGGTCGGTACGAAAACAGGTCGTCAAGTGCTGCACGCTGAGCAGCGGCTCGGTCATGGCGTCACCGTAGCATCAGGCGCTCGACGTACGTACAGCTCGAGGCGCGGGCCGAGGCCGCGCGTGGCACCCGTGGCAAACACTGCACCCGCTCCAGAGCCGCCGCCGGCCTTGACGGCGATTGCGACGTCCGCGTGGCTGCGTTCGCGTTGATGCCGAACCAGCTCGGTAACATCGATGCGAAGCGTGCTGGGCGGACTCGAGCGCGCCAGGCCTGGGCTTTTGGGCAGGCCGACCCGCGGCTGCCGCGACCAGCTCAGCGAGGCGTCGTCCCAAGAGCTGCCAACGTGCAGCGCTTCGACCTGCACGTCGTCGTGACCCCCCGCGGCGCCGGGCATGGGCTCGAGGAGTAGAAATGCCCGATCGATCCGCTGCGCGCGAGCTCGCACGGGAGCGAAGCGTAAGAAGAGCGCGGTAGGACCGTCCTGGGCGCTGCCGAAGCGCACCACACCGGGAACGCCCTGAGCCGGTCGAGGTCCATTCGCGGTTACGACGGCGATGTCCGACGGTGTGAGCACGACGCGGAGCGTTTCAATTGCCACGGGTTCGCTGCCGAGCGGCACGCAGCGGTTGGCCAGACATTCGTACCCGCTCCCACATGTACCCGGGCTCATGCACGGCACGGGTCCACGCGAGCAGCCGAGTGCCAGGCCGAGAAGGCTCATTGCCGGTATGCGGAACTTCATCCGGATGTTAGGCTAGTGTGTGGTGCCATCTTCCACAATTAGGGGTGCGAGCGCGCTCGCGCTGACACTCGTGGCTGCGCTCGGTACTCGGCTCGCTGCTGCGCAGTCTGAGCAACCACGGCCAAACGCGGCGCCCGCCGCGCCGGCAGCTCCGCCAGGCAGCGCCGCGCCCGCGCCCGCGCCCGCGCCCGCTCCCGGCTATCCGCCTGCGTATCCGCCGCCCGCAGGCTATCCCGGCTATCCGCCGCCCGGCTATCCGCCACCTGGCTACGCACCTGGGTATTACCCACCGGGCTATTATCCAGCGCCGGCACCTGCAGAGGCGCCGCCACCGCCGCGTAAGAAGCAACCGGCGAAGGCGCGCACGGGTGTGCAGTTCGCGTTGCGCACCGGGCTCAGCATTCCACTCGGAGATGCCACGGGCGCATCGGGAGACGAACAACGCGAACGCTACAGCGTGCAGGTTCCGTTCATGTTCGACATCGGCGCCAAATTTTGGCCGAACGTTTACATCGGCGGCTACATGGGCGCCGGCATAGGCGGAGAGGGCGCAAGCGATCGGGTCGAAGAGCTGTGCGAAGACAACGACGGCAACGGTGAAAACGACATTCAATGTTCCGCGTACACGCTGCGCATCGGCGTCGAGGCGCGCTACTACTTCGCGCCGGCAGCGTCGATCGACCCCTGGGTTTCCTACGGCATCGGCTTCGAGGCGGCGGCGCAGTCGATCGACGATCACCCGCGCGCTCGCAAGGAAGAGACCACGGTCACCGGCATCGAATTTGCGCGTCTCGGCGCCGGATTCGATTGGCGCGCGTCGCGAGTGTTTGGTTTCGGACCGTTGTTCGAGATCGCGGCCGGGCAGTACATGCGCACGCGTACGGAGGTGAACGGCGTGGAGACGTTCGACGACTCGATCGAAGACCGCGCGACGCATGCCTGGGTTACCATTGGTATGCGCGGGGTGTTTTTTCCGTGAAAGGCAGGCGCGCATGAGGCTTCACGCTTTGCTAGCCACGCTGCTGGTGCCGGCGCTCGTCAGCGGCTGCAGCTTCGAAAACTACGGGCTCGACTACACGAGCGTCGCCTTGAGCGCCGAGCGGGCGGACGGCTCGCCCGCCGCCTCACTGGGCGGCCCGGTCTGCGTCACACTGCCGGTCTTGATGGGTAGTGTGGTGGAGGAGCGCCGCACGATCGACGGCTCACTCGCTGTGGCTCTGCGCGCGACTGCGGATCGAGTGGAGCTGCGCTTCTCCGGAGTCGCGGCTGGCGGTGGCCAGAGCCGTGTAGTGACGATGGCCGAGCTGGAAGGTGGATACCGCTCGGAAATCGAGCTCGAGACGCGAGAGGGGCAAAGCGTCGTGGTGGTGCTGAGCGCACCGTGTTCGCCCACAACCGGCACTGACTAGAGTCTGCTGACGCTTCCTACTGTTTTCGTCCTCGGCGGCGCGCGAGGAGGATCTCTGCGGCGCTCAGTTTTTGATGCGCCGGCGCCGGGTCGGATGCGCTTGGCAGTGTCCCCGCGGCGGGCGGCCGTGTGCTGGGGGGCGACGGCGCGGCCATGTGTGGGACGCTGGACGGTCCCGCGTCGCCGGTAGAGGCTGGTGCCCGGCGCTGAGTTTCGTCGCGGCGCGGAGCCGCGGCGCGCTTCTTGGAGGCGATCAGTGCGGATAGAGCGCGTTCGGTTTGTTCTGCGCCTGCTGCTTCTGCTGGGTCCGTGTGCTCGCGGCGCGCTCGACGTTCCGCTCTGCGTCGGGACAGGCGTTCGGGAAGGCGCAGCAACGCTTCCGGGAGCGCGAGCCGGCGGGCTGCGACGGAACCCAGCAACGCGAACGCGGCGAGAGCGGTGAGCCAGGCGTCGATGGAGCGGTAGGCGAAGCGCTTGGCTTCGCGGTCATGAAAGATGCCGGCCAAGGTGTCGCGCAGCTTGCCGCCGGTGAGGCTGGCTATTTGCCCGAGCAATCGGCGATCGCTGCCGGTGGGCCGCAGCTCTTCACCGGCGGTGAGCACGGCCCCCGTCGTGGCCAGCGGCTCGTTCGTGAGCTCGTCGACCGCCGTTACGATGTACGCGCCCGGGCGGCTCAGGGGGGTGCGGCTGGCGTATGCGCCTGCGCCGACGGCCTCGAGCGTCACGTCGCGGCTGAAACCGTCAGGACCGCCGATGCGGACCTTGAGGCGCCGGAAGCTCTCGGCGCGTCCGTCGTCGTCCACCACGTTCGCGCGCACGTGGAGCTCTCCGCCGGCGGCGTCGGCCTCGACGCGGACGCGCGCGTCATCGGCGCGCCGAGCGATGTCTCGTGCCAGCTGTCCGAACAGCTGTGTGGCTCCGTTCCAGCCCGTCCAGGAGCGTCCCCAGCGATCCTTGTAGTCGCTGGTGAACACCGCGCTGCGACCCACGCCGATGGACCAGGTCGCGAGCAGGGGATCGCCTTCTGCGGCGCGCAGGTGGACCTGTGCGCGGCTCTTCCCAATCGTGACGACGTAACCCGTGAGGCTCGGGGCCGCGCGCAGATCGATACCGCGAATGGCGGCTCCGGGCGCGGCGGGGAGCGCGCGGAACTCGACTTCATTGATGGCGCTGCGCGCGGCCAAGATCGTCTCCTGCGCGAACACGGAGGGCAGCCGCGAAGCGTCCTCGATCAGATAGAAGCGGCCATCGCCGAGCTTGCTCATGTGTTCGAGCGCGGCGACGTCGCCGCCTCGGCCGAGCGCGATCACGCTCGTGGTGATGCCGCGGGCCTTGGCCGCGCTGACGAGCGCCGGAGCGTTCTGGCGTTCCTCGGCATCGCTGCCGTCCGAGAACAGCAGCAGATGCTTGAGGTTCACTTTCTCGCGGCCCAGCGCTTCGTAGGCGTTTTTCAGCGTGAGATCGATGTAGATGCCGCCGCCACCGACAGACACCGAGCGAATCGCCTTGGCGATCGCAGCGGTGTCGCTCACGGGTCCGAGCGGCAGGGTCCAGCGCACGGCGGTATCCACGTGCATCACACCCAGTCGATCGCCGGCGCCGAGCAGCTCGGCTGAACGCGCAGCCGCCTCGTTCGCGAGGTCCAGCTTGGTCTTGGAGCCCACCCGGGCTGCCATAGAGCCGGAATAATCGATGGCGATAATCTCCGCGAGGCTCGCGCGGCGCCGCTCTTGCTTCAAGTCGAACGAGACGGGGCTCACTTCTTCGATCGGCGTCTTGCCGTAGCCGCCCGGACCGAAGGCGCGATCGCCCCCCATCAACAGCAGCCCTCCGCCCATGTCGCGCACGTACGAGGCGAGCGCGTCGAGTTGGGAAGGGGCGATTTCGGCCGCAGCGATGTCGCTGAGCACGATCAAATCGTAAGCGGCGAAGCCGGCGAGATCGGCGGGCATGCCGGCGGGCCCTGCGCGCTGTACCTTGAAGGCCGCGGACTCGAGCGCCAAGGCGAGCGGTTCGGCGAGCGCGGGATCCTGTTCGAGCACGAGCGCGATCGCCTCGCCGCGCACGCGCAGAAACGTGGAGCCGCTGTTGTCTTCCGGCGCCTGGTCGTGCTTCGCGTCGAGCGCGCTCAGTTGAACTTCGTAGCGATGCAGGCCTGCATCGGGAGCCACCTCGCGCAGGCGCAGCACGTCCTCACCCTGCGCGACGCGGGTCACGCCCTTTTGCACGAGCTCGCCGTCGCGGTAGAGCCGGATTTCGACGTCCGCTTCCGAGCTCGAAGCGGTAGCCACGCGGATGTCCAGCGTTTCACCCACGTTGGCCCGCGGAGTCGTGCGCACGCTGACCACGCGGACGTCCGGCAATTGGCTTTGATCGAGCGGCACGACGTCGACCGGGACGCCGGCCAAAGCGGCGGCGGATGCGGCGTCCATGGGATCGCCGCGCGTGGAAACGCCGTCACTCACGAGCACCACGCGCGCGGCAAAATCCGCAGGCACTTCGCTGAGCGCGCGCCGCATGCCAGCAGCCAGATCCGTGCCATCCCGGCCGACGTCCGCGACTTGCGCCGAGGGCAAACGACTCTTGGGGCGCAGTGCATCTTCGATCACGGCGTCAGCCGCGAACGCCACGCTGGCGATGCGATCGTCGTCGCGCATGCCGAGCTCGGCGACGCGCAACTCGGAGGCGATGCGCGCCTCGGCCCCGGGCACGAGATCGATGCTGCGGCTGCGATCGAGCGCGACGATGACCGCCAGGCGATCCAGCGGTTTGCCGATCTCACAGCCGAGCACGGCCAGCATCAGGCACAAAGCGCTCACGGCGACCGCTCCTTCCACGAGCGTTCTGCGAAAGGCGCCTTGGCGCGGAGACAGCTCGGTCAGGCACAGCGCGATGAACAGCAGGACCAGCGCGCAGGGCACGCTCCAGAGCGGGCGCTCGAAGCGCAGCAGGTGATCTCGAACCACGCCGGCCCAGACGAGTCCCGTGTACAGCGCCGGCGCCAGGGACAATGCGGCAAACGCGAGCAACACGGGCCGCCGCGGGATGCTCCGCAGGCTCATCGCGGTGCCCTGTGTCGCGCTTCGGAGAGCCACGCAGAGGGGCGCTCCGGCAAACGCGGACGTGAGGCTTCGAGCTTCAATCCCGGCCTGCGGTGCCTGGTGAGCCACCAGACATCGAACGCGAGCAGAGCCAGGCCGAGCAGCGCGAGCAGCCAGCCGTAGTGAGTGAATGCGTCGAGCTCGGCGGTGCTCGCGGCACGCCGCGTCTGGCTGCTCGCGGGCAAACTCGGCTTGCGCAGATCGCTCTCGGCGCTGCTCGTCAGGTTGGCCGCGAGGAGCACGCTACCGGAGCGCTGGCC
This sequence comes from Polyangiaceae bacterium, assembly GCA_035318565.1. Classification (GTDB taxonomy): domain Bacteria; phylum Myxococcota_A; class Polyangia; order Polyangiales; family Polyangiaceae; genus DATDJP01. The sequence goes on along the minus strand of DATHEN010000506.1, from coordinate 2,421 downwards.
GCCCCAGCTCACGTGGTAGAAGCCGGCACGCGTGCTGTCCGGCAGGATCACGAGCCCGCCCCTGGCCAGCGCGTCACTGGGCGTACCGCTCGGGCCGAGCACGGTCACGCGCTCTACGTCCGAGGGGACGCGCAAGCGCAGTGCTTCGCCCGTACGCGCAGGTTCGATCGCGCCGTGAGCGCGATGTGAGCGCGCGAGCTCCACGATGTTGCGCATGAACAGCACGAACGACGCCTTCAGCGGCCAGTTGCTGCTTGCCACGTCGAAAGCCACGAGCGTGCCGGTGCGTCCGGGAACCGACACGTCGCTGATGAGCGCGCCCTCGCGCGAGCGCACCAGCACTTCGGACGGACTGTCCGTCTCGATGGCACGCGCCTCCAGGATGTCGATGCCATCCAGAGTGAGGAAGCGCAGGCGTGGATCGCTCTCGGCCCAGGACGTGACGGTGATGTTTTTCAGCGTTTTCCCGACACTGGTCAGCTGACATTTCCCCGCCGGCGGATTCAAGATCAGTACGTCGAGGCCGGGCAGCTGATCCGGGCATGCACCATCCACGACCACGAGCGCATCGCGCGGAATGGCGGCGCTCGAAAGCTGGCCGAGCGAAACCCCGAGCAGCTCCACGTGCGGATCGGCCAGGAGCGCGCGCTGCACCCAGCTGTTTCCTTCGGCGGGCGCGAGCACGACCTTCAGCTGACGTCCGGCGGGCACGCGCCCGTACGCGCGATCATCTACCGCCAAAGCGTCGCCCGGGGACAGCTCGACGAGGAGACCGCTGCCGACGTCTGCCGGAGCTGGTTCGAAAGCGAGGACCACCGGCGCGCGCTCGCCCGGCGCCAGCGTGAGGCGGCGCGAGGCGAGCGGATCGTTCACGTTGCGCTGGCGTAAGGTGACGAACACGTCCCGCGGTCGGGAGCCGAAGTGTTCGACGAGCGAGAACACCTGAACTTGCTCGCGGCGCGTCGCCGGATCGACTCCGGTTCGCACGTCGGTGCGCACGATCGCGGTGTTTTCGACAGGCGTTCCGACTTGCACCACGTCGAGCGGCAGAAGGCTCGTGGTGGGCGTGTCACTCTGCGCCAGGTTTCCGTCGGTGATGGCGATCAGCCGGGTCGCGCCGGTCGGTCCGGCGGGCAGCTCGCGCAAGCGATCGCTCGCGAGCGCGAGCGCGCGAGCGAGGTTTCCCTCGACGTCGCGCGCCTCGATGTGATCGAGCGCTGCTTCCAGCCGGCGCCGATCGCGATCGAGGGTGGACGTGATGCGCGGCTCGCGACCCGCTTCGATGATGATCACCTGCGAGCCCGGCGCGAGGGATCGCAGAATCTTCTTCGCTGCCGCGCGCGCTTCGGCCATGCGCGTTTCTCCGTGCGTGGTGCGAGCGCTCATGGAGGCGCTCGCATCCACGACGATCGCGACGTGGTCGCCCGTCAGAGCTCCACCGCGCGCCGCTGGCCGGCTGAGCGCGAGCGCGAGCAGCACCACGGCCAGCACTTGCAAGATCAGCGGCACCTGGACGATCAGCCGCCGGAACGGCTGGCGTGCCATCAGATCGCGCTCGGCAGCCGCCCAGAGCCACGTGGATGCCACGGTCAGGCGCTCGCGCCGAATCTTGAGCACGTACAACAAGATCAGGGGAGCGAGCAGTGCGAGTAGCCAGAGGCCACCGGGGCTCTGCAGCTCGAAGGGCATGCCAGGACATTCATACTACGCGGGCCGCCGTCCTTGCGGGCTGGACGGCTATTTTCATCGGTGTTGTCGCGGGGTTCACGCGCGAGCTGCGCCGGCCCTGAGTTTTGCAAGCGAACACGTATGTTGAGGCGGTCGGTACGGGGAGGGTCGTGTTTGCGCGGTTTCCGGGGTAGACGCGAGGTAGGTGGGCGGGCGCACGCCCGCCCAATTGCGTGGCGGAGTTGCTGATGCTGTTGAACGTATCTTGGAGAACGCTGGGCTTGGCAGCGGTGCTGGGGGCGGCTTGCGGACCTGCGCCTGCGCCGGGTACTGGGGGCGCTGGGGGCGCCGGTGGCTTTGGGGGAGGCGGTGGGGCGCTGCCCGCGTCGCGCTGGCCGGGCCTCGGCTACGACCTCGCTTCGAGCTTCAACAACCCGCAGGAGACTGCGCTTACCATTGCCAACGCCCGCAACCTGGCGCTGCGCTGGCAAACCACGCAGTACGGTACGGTGAGCGGCGCCGCCGCCGTCGTGGGTGACACGGTGTACGTGCTCTCGGGAACCGGGCTGTATGCGCTCCGCGCCAGCACCGGGCAGGTCATCTGGCAAAACCTGTTCGTGAAGGGCACTGCGTCGCCGACCTACAGCGACGGTGTGCTGTTCGTGAATGACGGCGTGTCCGTGTTGCGCGCGTTGAATGCCACGAACGGCCAACAGCTCTGGCAGGTCAAGATCGACCCGCACGCGCAGGCGA
>DATHEN010000505.1:0-2086 GCA_035318565.1 Polyangiaceae bacterium | reverse complement strand
TCTTCCTTGGACGAGATCTACAATTTCACCGCGACGTCCACGTTCCGCGGCGCCGTTGCGTCGTACGATCGCGCCAACGGGCAATTGATCTGGCGTCGCTACACCGTGGAGGCGCCCTTCAACGGCGTGGCCGTGTGGAGCACCGTCTCCGTCGATCCGGAGCTAGGGCTGGTTTTCGCCACCAACGGCAACAACTACACCGGCCAAGCTTCGAACACGTCGGACTCGATCTTCGCTCTCAGGTTGAGCGACGGCAGCTTGGTGTGGTCGACGCAATTGACGGCCGGAGACGTGTACACCGTCAACAGGCCGCTGAGCCCGGACGCAGACTTCGGAACCAACCCGATCTTGTTCGAAGGCACGAACGCCGGGCAGCGCCGAAAGTTCGTGGGCGCGGGTCAAAAGTCCGGCATGTTCTGGGCGCTCGATCGCCAGACCGGCGCCATCATCTGGTCTCGCCAGATGAGCGGCGGCAGCAGCCTGATTGGCGGCATCTTCAACAACGGCGCCTACGACGGCGAGCGGATTCTCGTCGCGGGCAACGTGGCAACGAGCACCGGGCCCGGCAGCGAGCCGTACAATGGTGAGAGCAACCCCAACACCACGCCCAAGCCCACCCCGGGCACGGCCGTGCTCGCAGCGCTCGATCCCGGTACCGGCGCGGTGCTGTGGGAACGCCAGCTGCCCGCTTGGTCCTGGGCTCCGATCACCATAGCGAACGGCGTCGGCTTCGTGGCGTACGAGACGCAGCTGCAGGCCTTCGACGTGCGCACCGGCACGAAGCTCTTCAACTACAAGGCCCCAGGGACGATCACGTCCGCGCCAGCGGTGGCAAACGGCGCGGTCTACTTCGGCAGTGGTCTCAGCTACTACGGAGGCCATCCGGGCCAGACCCTGCAGGCGCTTTCATTGGGCGGCGGCGGTACGGGCGGTGCCGGTGGAGCCGGGGGCAGCGGTGGCGCTGGTGGCGCCACGTTCGGCGCCGTCTATTCGCAAGTCTTCGTCGCAGCCGGGTGCACCTCTGCGTTTTGCCACGGCATCGGCGCCGGCAACCTCACGATGACCTCGCAGGCCCAGGCTTACACGAATCTGGTGAACGTTGCGGCGGCCGGGCCTTCTTGCGGTGCCTCGGGGCAGCGGCGCGTCGTGCCCTTTCAGCCGGACGCGCGTCTGCTCCTGAACAAGCTCGCGAGCGCGACGCCGGCGTGCGGCACCAGCATGCCGCCGAGCGGGCTGCTGCCCGCAGCACAGGTCGATCTGGTGCGCGCCTGGATCGCCGCCGGCGCGCCAAACAACTAACGGCCGACCACGAAGCCTAGCCCGACGCGCAGCTCCGGCTCTTCCTGCAGCATCAACATCACGTTGGCTTCGAGCACGGAGCCGATCAGCCCCGCCACCACGAACGGCCGCGCGAGCAATTCCCGTTCGCTGCGCGACACGAAGCGCTGCTCCTCGATCCGAGTCCACTGCCACGTATCTCTGCGAATGAGCGCACCCGCGCCCGCGTAGGGGCGGAACTGCCGAATGCGGGCCTGAGCCTCGAGTGACAACTCGAACGACACGCGGCTCTTCAAGCGCTCGAGCTCGCCGTCCTCCGCGTGCTGGGTCGAGCGCGCGAAGTTCTCGCGGAAGAGCAGGCTGGCAAATCCATGCCGGACCCCGACCTGAAAACCTGCGCCGAAGGAGTCGTCGCTCGCGTAGGGGTGGATCAAGAGCCCTGCGAGCGGTACCCAGCTCGCAGGCCCTGGCGCGGCTTGCGTACGCGCGCCGCGCTGAGCCACGTAGGGCGGTGGAAGGCCCGCAGACGTCGCGCGCATGGGCTCTGCATGTGCCTCGGGCACGCTGCGGGCGGCCGCAAACAGCGCGACCAGCTGGAGAATACGAGACGCGCGGCGGCTACTGAACATGCCGCCGCGCGTCTCGTACGGGCAAGCCAAGCTGTCAAGTCGTCACGCCAATGCGCGGAGAGCGGGCCGCGCCGTCAGGGCTCCCAGCCACGGCGCCTGCAATCGCAACTGCTCTGCTCCGAACACACTGCCGGAGGCGCAGCGGTCGTGGGGAAAGTGAGCGGTGTACCGGGCTCGAA
>DATHEN010000504.1:0-2128 GCA_035318565.1 Polyangiaceae bacterium | reverse complement strand
GTGCAGGAAGTAGCCCTTCCAGTTGTGTTTGGCGAGGGACGTGTCCCGGCAGATGTGCGCGGGCGGCGCGAGCGGTCCGGTGGGATAGGCGTAGTCGATGTGCTGGCGGTCCACTTCGTAGCCGCAGGACTCGAGCACGGCCCACATGTCTTCCGGTGCGGAGGCAAACACCGGATCGTCGTGCGCGCGCCCGAGCAAGGTGATGCCACGCACGAAATGCGTGAACGTCTCGAAATCTCGGAGTGAAGCGTCGAGCTCCGCCGTACCCTGGGTGATGGTCGCGCTGTCTCCAATGGCCTCGCCGATGCGCGTGGTCATGAAGCCGATCCAGGCCTGAATGCGGCCGTCGTTCGGGTTGAGCTCGCGGGCCCGTTTGAATTGCTGGAGCGACTCGAGCGCGATCGGCGCCTGCTTGGCGAGATCGAAGCTCGGGTCGCGCCGCGCCTCACCGAGCTTCCACATGCGTGCCAGAGCCGCGAACAAGACCGCCGTGCCGTCGTCGGGATCGGCCGCGACGCGTGCGTCCAGGTCGACCATGAGCGCATCCGTAGCGGCATAATTGCCCGCTTCGAGCGCGTTGCGGAACTCGAGCACGCTCTGACTCGTCGGATCCTCGGAACCCGCTTCGTCGGTGCTGGATCCGCAGCCGAGCAGCGAAGCGATCGCGAACAGCGGAACAGCCACTCTCGACGTCCGCGCGTAGCGCTCGTGATGCTGTGCCATGGTGTTCTCCTCGCTTCGCGAGCTTCGGATTGCAGAATGGAGTCAGGGCGTGTCATCGGTCGGATGGCGCTGACCCATGACCACCCAGTTCTGTAAGCCGCGCACGACCGCCGGCTTTGCGCCCGGGCCGGCGCGCAGCGCCACCTTGCCGGCGCCGAGCTCCGCGCCACTCTGGCGATCCACGACGACGGGTTCGAGCACGCGGCCAGTTTCTGGATCCACGCATTCGATCGCCACGCCCTCGGGCGTGAGCCAGCGATTGCCCCACGCGGTGAGCGCAAGCAGCACGGGCATGAAGTCCAAACCCTTCTCCGTGAGCTCGTACTCTTCGCGTACCGGCTTTTCGCTGTACGCGCGACGCGTGAGCAAGCCGTGTTCCACCAGAGTTTCGAGACGCCGTGAGAGCGTGTTGGGTGCGATTTCCAAACGCGCCTGGAAGTCTTGAAAGCGGCGCACGCCCATGAACGCGCTGCGCAAGATCAGCATGCTCCACCCATCGCCCGTCTCTTCCAGAGAGCGAGCGATGGGGCACTGCATCTGAGCGAAGCTCTTACGCCGAACCACGCCGTAGCTATAACAAGCCCAACTTCCATTATGCAAGTCATAACTACCATAATGGAAGTTGATGCTAGGCCTGCTTGGAACGTGTTTCACGGAGCGCAGCCGACTGAGTCCGGTCGTTCAATTTCGGGTGCGCGAGTTCTGCGCAGGTTTTAGTCGAACGCCGTTGTTCGCTCGCAACACAACGAGTGAGAACTGGCTCCATGTTAGGGTCCGAACATGTTGCGAACGACGCGCGCCGAGCTGATGGCCCGGTGTCTAGGGCTGACGTGTTTGGGCTTGGCGAGCGCCGCGTGCGGCTCTTCCGATGATGACGACGAGCCGACGGACACACGCGAGTGGCGCACGATCATCTCCGGGGAGTGGTCGATGCCGGAGAGCAAGGAGGGTTACAGCTGCGTGCGTCAAACGATTCAGGAGGACCTGATCGTCAACGGGTTCGAGGCCATCATTCCGCTGGGGACGCACCACACGCTCTTGACCATGGGCGAACCCAACGCGCCGGACGGCCTGGCGCCCTGCACCGCTGGAACGAATCGTACGCTCAGCGTCTTCGGCTCGGGCGTCGGGACGAATCCACTGATCTTCCCACCGGGGGTCGCGATGAGAATTCCGGCGGGCATGCAGCTGTTGCTCAATCTTCATCTGTTCAACACCGGCAGAGGCGAGTTGACCGGTCTGTCCGGCACGCGCATCAGCACGGTGGACGAATCGCAGGTCGAACACTGGGCGAAGGGCGTGTTGGCCGGAGAAGTTCGTTTCAGTCTGCCCCCGGGTCAGATCACGACGACGACGGGATACTGCACGATGGACAAGGACGTGACGATCTTTGCCGTCGCGCCGC
>DATHEN010000503.1:0-4035 GCA_035318565.1 Polyangiaceae bacterium | reverse complement strand
ACGCACCTTCGGCGTGCAGACGCGTCGCTGGGCCGCAGACTTCGAAACCGGAAAGATTCTGGAAGGTTGCTCCGACATCGAGCTGTCGGCCGCGGCGGCCAAGAAAGCCATCGCCTCCTCGGGCATCGAGCCCGGCGACATCGATCTACTCATCCACACCACGATCACGCTGGACTACTTGGTCGATCCCGATCCGGCGACAGAGATCTTGCACACGGTTGCACCCGGCCGCGGCGCCGCAGCACTCACGGTGCCGGTCACCTGCGTCGGCATGACTCACTCGATGGTGATGGCCAACAGCTACATCAAGTCGGGCATGGCTCGCACCGTGCTGCTCACGGCGAGCAACGTTGCCTCGCCGGTGGGTGCCGGAATTCCCTGGCAAATGCGCTTCTTCGTGGGCGATGCCGCGGCAGCAGCGGTGGTGCAGGCCTCGGGAGAGAATGTCGGCAGCGAAGTCCTGGGAGCCTATTGGGGAACGCACCACGGCGAACGCGGCACGTTCATGGACTACAACACGATCAAGAATCCCACCGTTACGCGCCTCGGCGGACAGTTCTTCCCGGATGCGATCACCAAAGAGGGCGGGCCGCTGTTCGGATTCGCGCTGAAGAAGATCAAGCAGAACCACGCCAACTCACGGCCGGACTGGGTCATCACCCATCAAGCCAATCCGCTCTTTCAGCGCTTCGCGAGCCGCGCGTTCGAGCTTCCACCCGAACGCGTTCCCTACAACCTCGCGGAATACGGAAACACGCTCGACGCGTCTTGCGGCACCGTTTTGGACGCGCAGGTCAGCGGCGGGCACATCAAACGCGGCGACCTCGTCGCCATGATTGCGGTGGGCACCGGCTGGCATTGGTCGGCGTGCTTGCTGCGTTTTTGATCTAGTCGTGAGCGACACGACACGCACTCGAGTAACGGAGAAGTCATGGAACTGAACAACGACGTCACCGAATTGGCAGCGCAGCAGTCGCATGTGTTTCATGCGCGCAGCCGGACGCTGTCCGTGCAAGCCATCAAGACTCGCCTCTTCGCCATCCAGACGGAGCGCATGCTGTCCGCGGTGAAGTCCATGCTCACGGCAGAGAGTTGCGCGGTACTAAGTGAATTTTTCAGCGACCATTTGTTCATGCCGGCCGACCGCGTGGCGCGCGATCGCGCCGTGGAGGCGTTGTACGACAGAATGAAGTCGATCCACGTGATGGGCTTCTCGCAGAACCTGCAGGAATCGGTGGAGCTGACTCGGCTCGCCAACGCGCTCGACGAGAGCTTGGTCTCGATCCTGCGCCGGCGGAACTACACGTCCGCGGATCAGATCGACGCAGCCGAAATCGACTCGGCGATCCGCGAGGAGAACCGACCGCAGGATCGCGAGCGCATGGTGGAGCTGCTCGGCAACAACATGCGTTTCTTTCACAAGATGAGCCACGCGCCGCTCGCTCGCTTCATGCTGCCCTCCATGAAGAAAGTCGCGAGAGCCACCGGCGTGGGCTGCCTGGTCGATCAGATCGACATCGGCTACCAGGCTGCTCGCTCCATCCCCAACATCGATGCGTTCGTATCGGCGATCTACACGCAGGAATGCGAGCATCTCGCGGCGCTCTTCACCGTAAACTGAGCTTCGGTGCCAGCACATGAGTGAAACTGAAGTTCCGAATATACTCGCACGAATCGCCGAGCTAAAATGCCGCGCGACGAGCGACTCGTACATGGCCGTTGCGAGTGAGCTCGGTGATATGAACGCGTTCCTGAAGACCGCGATTCCAAAGCTGCAGCTCAGCGACGCGAGCCGGGTCATGCAAGCCTTCTACCCCCTGGTTTTCGAGGGCATGGTCGAGCTGATCGCTACCGATCCGAGCGTCGCCGATCGGATGAAGAGCGCCGAAAACGTGGTCTATCTGCTCGACGTTCCTCAGGTTTCGTTCGCGCTCAGCCTGATCATTCAGGAGGGCAAGTTCAGCTATCGCTTCTCCAAGCCGGAGCAAGCCGATGTGACGATGCGGACCAATCCGGAGACGCTCGTGCGCATCATGACCGGGCAGACCGACGCGCTCGAGGCCTTCATGGAGGGTCAGGTCGAAGCAGAGGGTTCGCTCATCAAGGCGCGCGGCCTCAGAGCCGTATTCGAGACGCTCGGAGACAAGTTCGGCTTTCGGCTCATGGAGTTCTCCGCCTAGCTCGGAGGCGTCCGTTTTCTGCTCGCCGGTCCCGTGTCATCGAGGCGCGCACCGCGGGAAGGTAGCCGTTCATGAAGTACGTCTCAGCCACCAAGGCCGGCAAGGTCGGCGTCATCACCCTGACGAACCCCGACGGCGGCTTCATGACCCGCGACATGGTCAAGGAGCTCGACAAGGTGATCTCGGCCTGGGAGGCCGAAGGCGAAGTCCGCGCCGTGATCTTGACGGGCGGCGCAGCCGGCACGTTCGTCACCCACTACGACCTCAGCGAAGCGGAGCTGATCGCGGACTTGCCGCACTGGGTGCGCATGCTGCTGAAGGGCGTGGTGTCGCTGCTGCTCAAGGGGCATACGGCGCTCTGCCACGTGCCGCCGCTGCGGCGCGCCGTGGACGCGCTGGTCAGTGACACGCGTCTGGACAACCTGACCGAGCTGAACCGCATGCACGGTCTTTTGACGCGCATGCAGCTGATGAACATCGTGTTCATCGCCGCCATCAACGGCGATGCCATGGGCGGAGGCTGCGAGCTCGCGCTCTTCTGCGACTACCGGCTGATGGCACGCGGCAATTACGCCTTCGGGTTGCCCGAGGCGATCGGCGGGGTTTTTCCTGGCGCGGGCGGCACTCAGCGCATGGCGCGCATGGTCGGGCCGCACAAGGCGCTCGAGCTGATCCTCGACGGCACCATGCTCGACGCCGACGAAGCCGCGCGCATCGGCCTGGTGACGCGCGCGGTCGACCCGAGTGAGCTCATGCCCCGCGCTCAGGAGCTCGCCGAGCGCCTGGCCAAGCGTCCGCCGCTCTCGGTCGGCGCCGTCAAGCGCGCCATTGCCCTCGGCGCCGATCTGCCGATCCGACAAGCCCTCGAGCTCGAGAAAGCCGGCTTCGTCGAGACTGGATTTTCGGACGACGCGGTCGCCTCGGGGCGTTACTACTTTTCGAACTACCGAAACGGCAAGAGCCCGCGACAGATCTTCGACGGCTATCGCGGGGGAAGCGCGGTCGAGTTCCGTGGCAAATGATCCGGCATCAGCGCCGGCGGCTGGAGCGCTGGCCATGACGAGTCGCGTGGCGTTCGTGACGGGCGCCTCGAGCGGCTTCGGCCTGCTCACTGCCATCACCCTCGCGCGCGCCGGGTTCCGCGTGTTCGCCAGCGTGCGCAGCGACGACAAGCGCGCCGAGCTCGTGCGCGCAGCCGGCGAAGCCGGGGTGAGCATCGACATCCTGCTCATGGATCTCGCCGACGGCGACCAGCGGCTCTCGGCGGTGAACTACGTGCTCGGCCGCACGGGCCGTATCGATGTGCTCGTGAACAACGCCGGCTACGGGCTGGGCGGCTTCGCCGAGGACGTCAGTGAAGATGAGCTGCGCCGGCAGTTCGACACGAATTTCTTCGGCACGGTCGAGCTCACGAAGCTGGTTTTGCCGCAAATGCGCGCGCGGCGTTCGGGCTCGGTCATCGTGCTTACATCCATGGCTGGTGTGGTCGCGAGTCCGGGCGTGTCGTCCTACTGCTCGTCGAAGTTTGCGCTGGAAGGTTACTTCGACGCGTTAAACTACGAGCTCGCGCCCTTCGACGTGAACGTGTCCTTGATCGAGCCCGGACAATTTCCTACTCCAGCACTCACGGCCTACCCGCGGTCCATCCGTAGCGACGACGTCGCCTCCCCTTATTACAAGCTCGGCAATTGGATCAAGGAGCGCATCGATACCCGCGTGGCGGGCTTGAAGTCGGACCCGCAGCGGGTTGCCGACCTGGTTCATCGCATCGCGATCACCAAGCATCCGCGTTGTCGCTACGCCATCGGGGTGGACGCTCACGCCATGAGCTTGCTCCAGCGCGCACTGCCCGAGC
>DATHEN010000502.1:0-5480 GCA_035318565.1 Polyangiaceae bacterium | reverse complement strand
GGCTCGTGTTCGGAAAGTGCGGCGCCTTCGGCTTGATCGCGGCGCACAGCTGCTCTGCGCTGAACAGACCCCCGCGTCCGGCGATCGCGAATTGAACGCCGCTCCATGCCGCTCCCGCTCCGGATTCGTACCAGACACAGTGCGCGCGCTCGCCGACAATCACTTCGTCTCCCGGACGCGTGTGCAAGAGTAGCGCGATCTGGTTGGCCATCGTGCCGCTCGGTACGAACAGCGCCTGCTCCTTGCCGAGCAGATCGGCGACGCGCTCCTGCAGTGCTCGCACGCTCGGATCTTCGCCGTACACGTCGTCGCCCACTTCCGCTTCGGCCATGGCGCGCCGCATACCGGCGCTGGGCTTCGTGACGGTGTCCGAGCGCAGATCCCACAGGGTCATGAGCCCGGAGTGTAGCCTCGTTCGGCGTTGCGCACTTCGAGTGCTGCCACGAAGAGCTCGTAGGCGATCAGCTGCGCGGCTTGCGCGAGATTGATGGACGGCTGGTCCGCCGCCATGGGGATGCGTAGGTATTGCGAGGCTTGCGCCAGATCTTCTGCGGCCAGGCCGGTCTTTTCGTTGCCGAATACGATGGCCACGCGCTCCTGCCGTTGGGCGGCCTCCACGATGCGGGGTGCGGCCTGCCGCGGGGTGAGCACGCCCGAGACCCCGCGTCGCGAAGTCGTTGCGAACACCCAGTCCACCCCGGCGATCGCCTCCGCGAGGCTTTCGTGCCGCGCAGCGCCCTCGAGCACGTCCCAGGCCTTGACCGCCATCTTGTGCGCCATTTCGTGCTCGGGTACCGCCAGACGTCCGGGCTTTACGAGCGCGAGGCGAGTGAACCCCATGGTTTTGATGGCGCGCGCAGCGGCGCCGACGTTTTCTGGGTAATGGGGGCGCACCAGCACGAAACGGGTGGCATCGTGAACGGGCAGAGTGAGCACCGGGCGCTGGGATCTACTACCTCGTCGCTTCGGCACAAAATGGCGCGCAAGGCTCGGGGTTTGACCCCGGCGCCGGGCAGCGTACGACGAGCAGCATGCCTTCGCACGGACGACCTCGGCGTGAGCTCGTGCTCGTGGGGTGCGCCTGCGCCTGGCTGGCGCTGAGCTTGCCGCGGCCGCTTTTGGCTCGCGACCCGGCCCGGCCGCGCGCCGGCGTCTCGGTCTCCCCGCGGTCCCCGGCCGAGCAGGCGCTGACGGGTGGAATCGTGAGCCTGCGCTCCCCGGGGTCGCTGATGATTCGCGTCCCCACCACCACATTTCGCATGGGGTCGACGCAGGCGGAGACGCTCGAGGCCGCGGCCGAGTGTGCGCGCGAGCCGTACGGATTTCGCTGCAACGACACCACCTTCGCCGATGAAATGCCGGCGCACGAAGTCGAGCTGTCCGCGTATTGGCTCGATCGCACGGAGGTGACGGTGAGCGCGTATTCGCGCTGCGTCCGGTTGAGACGCTGCAAGGCGCCACCGTTCGCCCAGGGAGGCAAGCGCTTCGACCAGCCCAGCTACCCCGTGTCGCTCGTGACGTACGATGACGCGGTCGCCTACTGCAAATTCCGCGGCGCGCGTTTGCCCAGCGAAGCCGAGTTCGAGCGGGCGGTTCGCGGTGAGCAGGGCCGGCGCTTTCCGTGGGGGGATCTCTACAACGTGCGTGCAGCGAACCACGGACGGCTCGGCTGGGACGTGACGGACCCGCGCGACGGCTTCGCGGAGCTCGGGCCAGTCGGCTCGTACGCAGCGGGGGCAACCCCGGAGGGCTTCCTCGATCTGGCCGGTAACGCTGCCGAGTGGGTGGAGGACCGCTACATGGCTCGCTACGCCGCGGGCCGGCAGAAGGATCCGCGAGGCCCGGCGGCGCCCCCGGCGGGGAGCGAACGCGTCGTGCGCGGTGGTAGCTATGCGCAGGCCGGCCCGTGGCTGCGCGGCGCTGCGCGCCGTTTTCAGGAGCCGGGGCTACGCCGGCCGTTTCTGGGTTTTCGTTGTGCGCAAAGCGCGAGAGCGCGCGCCGCTACTCGGTGATGGCGCCGCACTCGTCCGCACACTGCTCGAGCAGGCACGCGGAGAGAGCCTCGACCTGGTCCCACGCCGAGATGGAGGAGCCGCAGCGCTGCGTGAAGCACGTCTTGAACTCTTCCTCGGTCTCGGCTTCGGCACACTCGTCGTCGTTGTCGTCCATGCACTGGTTCAGCAGCCTGCAGGTGCTGGTGCAGGCCTTCAGCTGTGTGCAGCACTTGGCGTCTGCGCATGTGTTGCAGGCCGGGGTGTCGATGTCCGCTCCTTTGCACACGACTTTGGGTGAGCCGGAGTCGTCGTCGCCGCAGGCAACGGTGCCGAACAGACCCACGCCGACCAACGCTGCAAGCAGTGCGGATACTTTCATGATCCTGTCTCCCGAAAAGCAGCGACGAGGTAGTGCCGGTTTTGCCGCTGCGTCAAGCCGCGCTCCGCGGCGCGCTCAGGGTGTCGCGGCGTCCAGCAGGCCGGCGTCGACGACGACCGAGGGCGTGCTCGCGTCGTTCGGCGCGGTCGCGGGAGCCGCGTCACCGCCCAGCTGCGGCGCGCTGCTGCCTGCGCCGGCCGCGCGCCGCCGCCGGCGCTCGGGCGGTCGCTCGGCGAGGTAACCGATCGCAGTCGTGGAAGGCTCGGGCGCTACGGGCGCGCTGGCGTCGTAACGGATGAAATCGGGCTCGTTCGCTGGCTGCAGATGCCCGCGCAGCTGAAAGCCGATCACTGCCAGCACGGCGCCGATCGCCAGGCCCCCCAGGGCGATGCGCGTTCCTCGCGAACCCGTTCTGGCCGCCAGAGGCTCGCGATGACGCGAGTCGGGCAAAGTCGGCATCGACGTGCGCGACGAGAGCGTGAGCGCTTCTGCGAGCGCATGTCCGAACTCTTCGCAAGTGTCGAAGCGCGCGCGCGGATGCTTCGACAACGCGCGCAGCAGCACCGCGTCCACGTGGGAATCGAGCCCGCATACCTCGGCGATGGGCGGCGGTTCGTCGGTGGCGATGCGGGACGCGACGGCGACCGCGTCTTCGCCCGGGAACGCGCGCCGCAGACAGATCGCCTCGTAGAGCGTGGCGGCCAGTGAAAATTGATCGCTGAGTGGCGAGAACTGCGCACTCGCGATCGCTTCCGGCGCGCTGTACGCCGGTGTGCCGAGCAGACCGCCGTCCCGCGTGAGCGTGGAGTCCGGCAGCCGCGCGATGCCGAAGTCGGCAATTTTGGCGCCGGTCCGCGACAAGATGATATTTTCAGGTTTGATGTCACGGTGCAGGACGCCGGCCTTGTGCGCCGTGGTCAGAGCGTCGCCGAGCTGACGGGCGAGGCGCGCGCACGCTTCCGGGCCGAGTTGACCGCGAGTCAGGCGATCCTTGAGCGTTTCTCCGTCGAGGAACTCGAACACCAGATACAGGCCGAGCTTCGCGTCCTCTCCCATGTCGTGCAGCGCCACGATATTGGGGTGGCTGACCCGTGCAGAAGCGCGGGCCTCCTGGCGCATGCGCTCGAGTAGCGCGAGCCGCTGTTCGCTCGGGATGTTCAGGTCGTCGCGCAGCAGCTTGATCGCGACATCCCGATCCAGGATCGGATCGTGCGCCAGCAGCACCCGGCCCATGGCGCCTTGGCCGAGGGGGCGGAGGACGCCGTACCTACCGATTTGCCCGGGGAGCGCGCGCTCGGTCATCGTCGCAAAGCTCGTCCTCTACCCGATGCTCCGGCGCGCGGCCAGCGGGGGTGGCGACGCGAAGGTTGCTTCAGGTCGTGCCGGCGTCGCCCGACGGCTTGCCGGGCGCCTTGCCAGGCGAGCTGCGAGGGACGCCGTACTCGTCACGAAGCTTTTTCAGGAGCCGATCACACAAGACGCGCTCGTGGTACTCCGGCATTTCCGGAAGCTGCACGAAGACACGAACCTTCCCGGACGATTCTACGATCTCGAGCGTGCCCTGGCTCTCGCGCTCCTTCTGGCCGGGGCGCTTGTACTTGAAGATCAGATAGGCCGCGTCGGGGTCCTTTTCGATGACCTCGTAGTCGAGCTCCGTGCGCAGGTAGCGTAGCGCCCCGCTGTAGGTTTGAGCCTTGGTGTACTCGCTCACCGCTTCGACGCGGGCCCGGGCCGAGCCGGTGATGAGCATGGAGCACAGCCATGCCCATGCGCCGAGCTGGAAAAGACGTCCGCCAATGGTCCTACGCATGCGCTCTTCGGGTTACGCCGTGGCTCGGTCGCTGCCAAGTTTTCGGCCGTGAAGCGCTCAGCCGGGCCCGGGCTGTTCGGCTTCCGGCGGCGCTACCTCGAGCGCTTCGGAGAGACTCGTATGTTCGGCGGCCATGGCGATGCCGCCGCAGAGCAGCGTGATCACGAGCTGCGATAAGTACATAATGAAGACATACACCGAGCCCGGACCGACCACCTGCTCCGGCGCGAAGTACATGGCGAAGCCAGCGTACACGGAGATCTGATACGCGCCGAAGAAGCCTGGCGCGTTCGGAAGCAGGATACCGAGCGCGAGCACGCCCATGTTGGCGCACGCCTGCGCGAAGGTGATGTCGTCGAAGCCGCAGCCGCGGGCCAGTAACCAGCCGGCGAAGGCGTTGAGCAACCAGTATGCGACCGTGGCGGCGAGGAACGGCGCCGTCAGTCGCCAGCGCGGCAAGAACGTGAGCCCATTGGCGATCTGCTCCAGGCGATCGGCGAGCCAGTGGCCTAGCGGCTTGGACACGACGCCGACGACGCGTTCGGTGAGCCGCCGGGCGAACGCTCTGCGCCAGTAAAACAGGCTCATGATCAGAAACGCCCCCGCGAAGGCGAGCAGCGCGGCGTAGGCGGCTCCAGGCACGACGGCGGCCGGCACGGGCAGGTTACCGATGCGATCGGGCAGAGGATCGAGCGGGCGCGCGAGCTGCAGCGACAGAAACAGCAACAAGCTCAGCGAGAGCCCGTCGATGATGCGCTCGGCGCCGACGGTGCCCGTCGCGGCCCAGGCAGTCAGGTGACCCTTCTTGCGGATCATCATCGGGCGGACCACTTCGCCCATTCGCAGCGGGAACACGACGATCGCCGCGAAACCGATGAAGGCGACGCTGATGACTCTGCGCAACGGCACCCGGTGCACCGCAGCGAGCAGCCAGTACCAGCGACCCGCGCGCACGAAATGCACGATCAGCCAGAGCACGATGTAAACCGCGACCGTCCACCACTCGACCTTGGCGAAGGCTTCTTTGCTCGGTACGAGCGGCAGCGCGCCGGCCCGCAACAGAACCGCGAAGGCAATGGCGATTACGATGGAGAGGCCGAGCTTGAGCGCATGGCGGCGCAACCAAGACCGGTTCGCTTCCGCACCTACTGCAGCTGCAGTAGCCTCATTGCTCTCAGCCAAATGGCGCTCGGGGTCCACGGGTAGCGGGTCTTACTATCAGTCTTGCCCGCCGGGCGAGCAGAAGTTGTGCAGAGCCCGACGGTGCTCCGGGATCTTCAGTCGGGAAGCTGACCTT
>DATHEN010000501.1:0-2166 GCA_035318565.1 Polyangiaceae bacterium | reverse complement strand
CGTCTTGGATGAGCTCTTGCTCTTGCGTTTGCTCTTGGCAGGACTCTTGCGTTTGCTCTTGGCGGGGCGCCGCTTCGGAACCTTGCCGCCGGAGCGCCTGGCCTCGGACAGTCCGATCGCGATCGCCTGTTTGCGACTGGTCACCTTTCGTCCCGACCCGCCGGAACGCAGCTTGCCGCGCTTCATCTCTTGCATCGAGCGCTCGACCTTTTTGCTGGCCTTGGGACCGTAACGACGACTGCTGGAACGTTTCGCTGCTGCCATTTGGGCACCTCCTCGACGTGCAGTTTTCCACTCACGCGTAAGCAAGCCCCGGACCTGAACGCGGTCACGCAGCGCGCGCCTGGAGCTCTAATTCAAGGAGCGAGATGAGGGATCAGGCCGACGCCATGAGGCACGTTGACCACATGGCCTCACAATGGGCACGTGTGGTGCATTCCCCGAACGGTTGCGAAAGGGCGTTCGTGGTGTTCGAAATATTGAATTACGTAGTTTCAGGTACTTGGGGACTCCAGAGCCACGCACGCCGGTGCACCTGAGAACCGGGATGCGCAGTAGCGCGCACCCCAATTGAGACATGTTGCAACTTGCCCCGCCACATTTCTGACCACCGTAGTTTGTCGAGCACTCGTACGAGCCGTGCCGCGTGCTGTGCCGCCTGACTCGCTTCACTCGCTTATTGAACGCGCATGGCGGGCATCGTCCGCCGGCTTCGAAACGTCTCGCAGCTCTAATCAGGTGTAATTCCGATGGCCCACGTTCTCCTCGTTCATACCAATCCATCCACTCGGTCCGCCCTTTCCGCGCGTTTGGCTGCAGAGGGACACGCCGTCAGCGGACATCCAGATCTGGATGCCGCCCTCTCGGGGCTGCAGGAAGAGCCGGAGCTGACACTTCTGGAACATAACGTCAGAGGTGTACCCGCGCACGAGCTGCTCTCCGTCATGCACTCGCAAGGCATGGACATGCCCTGCATTGTCTTGGCGTCGCCGCCGGACGAGGTTTTGCGCGCCTTGCGCGAGGGAGCGTACTTTTGCACGCACGCACCGCTCGACCTCGAAGAGGTCGCGGTCCTGAGCGAGCGGGCTCTGCGTGGTATCGCGCGCGCCGCTTCCGTACGGCCGAGTGCAGCCCCCTCACAGCCACCCGCGAAACCACCGGAGATCGACGATCTGCTCGGCGATTCGGCGCAGATGCAGGCCGTGCGGCATGCCATTCGCGCCGTAGCCGGAAGCCCAGGGACCAACGTCCTTCTCACGGGCGAAAGCGGAACGGGTAAAGATCTAGTGGCCCGCATCATTCACCAGACCACGGCTCCGCAGCGTAGCTTTCTGAGCCTGGCATGCTCCACGCTCCCCGAGGCGCAGCTCGAAACCGAGCTCTTTGGCGGAGAAGTCGAGGGAAAGGTCTGCAACGGTCTGCTGGAACAGGCCGACGGAGGCACGATTTTCATCGACGAGATCGAGGCGCTTCCCGCCTCTACTCAAGCAAAGCTCCTGCGCTTCGCGGAAGACAAGACGTTCCGGCGCGTGGGCTCCAGCACGGATAGCAGCGCGGATACTCGTATCATCGCCGCCACGCGCCGCGATGTTCAAGCCAGCTTCGGTGAAGGTCGGCTTCGCGAAGACCTGCTGCATCGGCTGGCGGTGGTCACCATTCCGCTGCCGCCCCTGCGAGAACGCAAAGACGACATTCCCGTCCTGGTCCGACACTACCTGACGAAGTTCTCCACACGCTTCGGCAAGCGCGTGGTTCGCGTCAGTGGTTCCGCGCTTTCGCTGCTCCAAGAACACTACTGGCCCGGCAACGTGCGCGAGCTCTGCAATACGCTCGAACGAGCGACCCTGCTCGCGTCCGGTGATGTTCTCGAGAGTAGTCACATTTCCTTTTCTCCCGGCAGCAAGCCCCCTCCTGGACGCTTTCGGCTGCCTCCGCAGGGCATCGACTTTCGCGAGCTGGAACGCGAGGTGGTCGCCCAGGCGCTGGACCTTGCGAAAGGCAATCAGACGCGCGCCGCGTCCCTACTTCACATGACGCGCGATCAAATTCGCTATCGCATGGCGAAGTTCGGCATCACCGACAGCAACGGCGGGCCGGCTGAGCTGACGCTCGAACCGCCCACTGTCACGCCGGGCGTGAATGCTTGAAGGACCCGCGTAGGCGAAG
>DATHEN010000500.1:0-5452 GCA_035318565.1 Polyangiaceae bacterium | reverse complement strand
GTGCTCAACCCGGCTGTGTGCGATACGCGCTCGGGGACTGTCCCATCCAACGTCGAAAGGCGCGCGCGAAACCGCTCGAATCCTCGAAACCGAGCAGAAACGCTATCTCCGTGACGGAGTAGGTCTTGTCGCGCAAGTACGCGCACGCGAGCTCCTTGCGAACGTCACCGAGCAGCTCGGCGACGCTGGTTCCGTGCTCCTGCAAGCGGCGCTGTAAGGTGCGCACGCTCATACCGAGCGCGCCCGCGAGCGCCACAGGCGATGCGTCCGCGGCGATCTGCTCCGCCAGCACGGCGCGCGCGCGGTTGAGCAAGGTATCTTGGCCCATTTCGGCGAGGTACTTACGAATCAGGCCGTCGTTGTGCTCCGCGAGCTCGGGGTTGGCTGCGGGCAGCGGCTGGTCCAACACCACGGCATCGCAGGTCAGCGCATCGAGCGCCGCGCCGAACTCCACGGGGCAGCGAAAAAACCGGGCGTATGGCGTGGTATCGAGCGGCTCCGGACGGCGCTGCTCGACTTTCAGCAGCGAGAACGAGCGATCGGTCAGCGTGCGACACGTGCGAACGATGAGCGACATCACGGCATCGAGCGCCTCAGGAGCCGGGGGCATGTCTTTGGAAACCAACACGAAGCACAGCCGCGCGGTCGTGGCCGTGGTCTCGAGCTCGAGATCCATGGCGTCGCTGACGAGCCGGCTATAGCGCACCAAACGGTGCAAGGCATCGCGTAAGCTGCTGCTCGCGAAGACCGCGTACCCCAAGGCGTGAAATGTCGTGGGCCTTACGTAGCGCGAAGCCCTCAAGCCAAACGCCGGGTCGCCCATGTGTTCCGCCGCTGCCTTCCACAGGCGTCCCGTAGCGGTCAGCGGCAATCTTGCGTTCGGATCGCGCAGCGCTTCGGCATCGAACCCGGCGGCTTCGAGTACGACCGCTGCGTCGGCGCCGGAAGCGACCAGCGCATCCACGATCGTCTTCGTCCAGCTGGAAAGTACGGAGGGGGCGACCGAATCAGTCATGATCAGTCTGTTCGAGTGACCTCTACCTCCGAGACATACGCGATCGGCGAACTTTGCGCCGACGTCTTCGACGCGAGTCTGAACTCGCAGCCTGAAGACCCGCACGTACGCGCCGCTTGCGGCGCCTGACCAGGCACTGCGCGCTTTCGCTCGTGCCGGCCTGCCCTGCGCCGACTGCGCTCTTGGAAGCAGGCGCATCTTCTATCAGCTTCGAAAACTGCATGCTGTCCTCAGCGGCCAGCACGTCGCCGTCGAGCAGCCACTCCGCGCTCACATCGAGCGGCTTTGGCCCGCGGATCGGAGGTGGAGGAGGCGCCGTGCGCGGAGGAGGCGCCGTGGGAGGCCGAGTCGCGGGGCGATTCGAAGGCGAGCGGAGCGGCGCTGGCTTCGGCGGAAGCGGTGACGGTCCGCCGGAGATGATGCGACGAAAGGCGCCCGCGGCCGAGCGCCACGCGTTCACGATGCTCTCCGGAACTGCGCTGCGCGGCCGAGCGGGCGGCGCAAAATGCAGCGCGTTCAGCAGCGCGCTCCACGCAGCTTGCGCGGTCGCGAAACGCTCCGCTGGATCGATCGCCAGCGCCTGCTCCACCCATTGATCGACCTGGCTGGGCAGATCGCGCCGGAAGGTCGTGAGACGCGGGCGCTGCGCGCTGGTGGCCTGAATGAACTTGTCGTGCAGCGTCTCGGCAGCGAACGGCAATCGACCCGAGAGTACTCGGAAAAGAATCACGGCCAGCGAATACACATCGACTCGTTGATCGAGCACGTCCGTCTTACCGCCCCAGACCTCCGGCGCAATGTAACTGGGCGAGCCGAGCACGGTGCCGAGCACCGTGAGCGGCGCCGCCGTTTTCATGCGCGAAAGACCGAAGTCGAGCAGCCGGACTCCACCGCCGGCGTCCGGAGACAACAGGTAAATGTTGGCGGGCTTGAGGTCGCGATGCAGAATACCCGCCGCGTGCGCACGTTCGAGCGTCTCCACGATCGCATCGAAGATCTCGAACACGCGGTCCATGTCGAGCCGGTCGCCGCGCGCCTCGAGAGCGCCGAGCTCGTGCTCGAGATCGCGACCCTCCAGGAGCTCCATCACCAGGCATGGAGCGCCGCCGGGCGCCTGACACAGATCGAGCACTGCCACGGCGCTGGTGCCAGCCAAAGCCAGCATGGCCTCCTGTTCGCGCGCCAGCCGCTGGACGAACTCGCGGTTTTGCGCCATCGCTGACGTCAGCATCTTCACGGCTACGAGCTGTCCGGTCTGTCGGTCTTTCGCGCGCGCGATCAGCGCTTGACCGCCCTCGGCAATGACTCCCAAGAGCTCGTAGCGATCTGCCACGACCAGTCCTTTGAGCGCGGGCATGAGCGCGTCTTATTGCTCAGGTCCACGGCGCGTTCCACCTCGATTCGAAAATGGCCGGATCACGGCGTCGCCGGCCGGCATTTCGCGCCGGTCGAAGCCGCTCGGCGTGGCTCACGGAGCCGCGTCGAGACTCGCCGCAGGCCCGGCATTGCATTGGCGCCGGGTCGCACTTCGACGCTGGTGACGAGGAAGATCCGCGTATCAGTCCACGGCCGGACTGAGGTCGAGCGTCACCTGATCGTTGGCGGCGTTCGGGTCCATGATTTCGTCGTCACGAAGCCGGGCGGTGCCCACGAACACATTGCCGCGCACGGTACCCGTTGCCGTGACCTGCAGCGTGTGTTTGGCGCCCGGCGCGAGCTCCGGCATGTACCAAACAGGCAGCCCTTGAAACAGAACCGCGCCCGCCGACGGCTCATAGACGAGATTGGCGCCGGTGGGGGCGCGGAGCTCCAGCTCCGGTCGCTGCGCGACACCTCCTCCCACGTTGCGGACTTCGACCGTGAAGGTGATGGGCGAGCCCGGCGCGCTCGTAGCGCGAAACGCGCGCACGTCCAGGTCGGGCGGGCGCACGTAGTTGACGGTGAGCGTCGCGGGGCCGCTCACGGCGTTCGGGCCCGGGTGGAGCTGCAGCGTTCCGAGCACGGCGGGAGGAGGGCCATCGAATGCCAATCGCAGCCTCGGCTCTCCAATCCGCAAGCCACGCGGATCGAATATTCCGACGAAGCTCGAGGCGCCCGCCGATTCCACGCGCACACCGGCGGCGGGCTGGAACGTCACGGAAATCGGCTGACTCGGCGTGCCCACGGCCGCGAACGGACCCGCGCTGGTCAGGCTGACCAAGAGCCGGCGATCGGTCGTGGATAGGCTCATGCGCACGCTGCCGTTAACGAGCACGGGTGTCGTCAGCGTGGCCCGATCGTCCGTGAATGGTGGCCGGAGCTCGGGTGCATCGACGCGGGCATTCCACAACAGCGGCGCGGTGCTGGGTTCCGCGAGGTCGCCCCACAGCGTGATCGTACGATTGGCCCCGACCGGCACGTCGAGGAAGTTGCAGACGGCCTGCGTCGCGATCTCACAGTGTCCGCCGTCGCTGGGACCCGCGGCGTTGATACGCAGAGCAGCCGGCGCGCTGGCGGTCACGGCCACCGGCGAGCGACTGGGCCCGCGGTTGGTCACCGTCAAAGTCCAGATCGCTTCATTACCCGGGGTCAGAGCGCTGGGCGTCCCCGTGAAGGCGAGCGCAAAATCCGTGGCTTGCCCGCCCGCGGGGGCCGCCACCTCGACGGCGCCGATGTCACAACCCGAACCCTGGGGTCGGGTTACGCCGCGCGCGTCTTGGGTTTGCACGCACGACGCCACGGGAATTCGATTCAAGAGCACGCTGCCCAGGGCCGGCAAGCGTGTCGGCACGGGTCCGCCGTTGTCAGCCAATTCGCCGAGCAGAAACGGCGCGCGCTCCTGTTGATTCGTCGAGCCGGTCAGCCCGCAGGTCGTATCCGTGAACCAATTGTACGAGCCTTGCGTCGGCGTGACCGGCGGAGAACAAGCGTCATGCGTGGTCTCCAGCAGCGAAGCGTGTGTCACGAGCCTGGAGACGGCCAGCGAGGTGCCTTCGGTGTTGCCGGCGATCGTGACGTGATCGAGCGTGAGCTCGGCCGCGGCCACGGCGATACCGGCCGCGCGTTGGAACGGCGTTACCGAACACGGTGCTCCGCTGTTTCCCGTCAGCGTCGTATTCACGAGCGAGACGCGTGTTGCGCTGATGCCGCCTCCGCCACTGACGCCTGCAGCGGGTCCCAGGTCGTGAATGCAGCCGTACAGCACGTTCGCGTCGATGCTGCTGTTGCGGGCGTCGACCGTACCTGCGTACACGCCGGCGCCGGTCACTGGACCTGGTATCGCGAAGGGCCCGGACTCGATCGGATTAGACAGCCGATTGTTCGTGATACGGCTGTCGACCAGCGTGAGCTTTCCCGCCACGAACGCGCCGCCGCCAGAACGCACGGCCGCGTTTCCCTCGAGGATCGAAGCCGTGAGCGTCGCGTCTGCTGCTGCCGCCAAAGCTCCGCCGGACACCACGCCGCTGCCGCCGCTGAGCGTGACCCCGGACACGGTCAAGAGGCCGCTGCCGCGAGCATCGAGCAGTCGATCGCCCGCGCAAGTCTGACGAATGACGACGCCGGGGCCAGTGCCGGACAGGGTCACGGCTGCGTTCGTCGTGATATCGAGATCGCCGCCCACGTTCGTGTCATCGGTCCCGCAGCGCGTGAGCGTGTAAGTTCCAGCGGGCAGCTCGATACGCACCGCTCCCGAGGCCACGCGGTTCGCGGCATCGATGGCAGCGCGCAGCGAGCCCGCCCCGCCGTCCGTCGTCGTGGTCACCTGGATCGGTTTGGGATCGCAGGAGAGCGCCATCAGCGCGAGCGCAGCGCTGGCGAAACATTTGCCGTACATATCCCGGAGAAGCTCGATTCTGCTCATACGCTGGTTCCTCGAACAGCGAGCATGAGCCACGAACGCCGCGAATTCCAGTACGCGCGGGCTTCGACGTCTCCGCACCGCTCGTGACGATCGCGACGCTCTGCGCCAAGCTGGTGAAAGCGGGGTTTGCGACGCCCGGGCACAGCATGGAGTGCGCGCACGGTGCGCGCACGCAGCGCGGTTCTTCGAAAGCGGTCAGAGTGGCGGTTGCCCGGCGAGCAGCCACGACCAGAACAAGGTGCCCGACTTCTGGAGCTCCGCAAGCAGGTAGTCGTGCTCCGCCGCCAGGATAGACAGCGCGATGTAGTCCGCTCGCGAATAGCGCGTCGTGTGGTTGATACTACCGCTCGCGGGCAACTGCACGCCGCTGGCAGCGCCACCCGCTTTCATCACCCACAACGTGCCAATGACACCTTGGCGCTGTAGCTCCATCGCGGACAGGCCGGACACTGAGAGACCTTGCTGCAGCAGCGCGGACCAATTCGCCTCGTAGTGGGAGGTCACGTCAATCCCGCTGTCGGCGACGTAGTTCAGCGGTACGCCCGGCATCATGACATACCCGTCGCTGACGCTCAGCGAACACGTGCCTGGGTTCA
>DATHEN010000499.1:0-11845 GCA_035318565.1 Polyangiaceae bacterium | reverse complement strand
TCAGCTTCAACGTGATCGGCGCGCTGGCGTGGGTGATCGGCTTTTTGAGCGCCGGTTACGTCTTCGGCAATCTGCCGATCGTGAAGAAGCAATTTCACATCGTGATCATCGCGATCATCGTCCTGTCGATCCTGCCGGCGGTGATCGAAATCATCAAAGAACGCCGCAACGGCGCGCGCGAATCCGCGGCCACCTGACGGCCCTTGCGGCCCAGCGGCGCCCCTGCAACTCGAACCACACTGGGGCGCTTCGCTACTAGGCATGTTCCTTAGCCGCCAAGGCGCCAAGGACGCCAAGATCTCGCCAGCAGATTTGCTGGGTTGAACCTTCCACGGCACTGCACGTCTTTCAAACGGCGTTGCTCGTGCGCGGGGCACGTTCTTCCAGCACACAGAGGCAGATTTGTTCGCCGTCTCACACGACGCGCGACAGCACTTCTCGACTCGGGTTTTGGGTTGAGCCATCGGCGGCGCGCTTCGGCGTTCAAACGAACATGCTCTCGTGTAGTGCGGGCTGAGGCGTCTCCGAGGTGCCACCCCAAAAACCCTGGTGAGGTCTTGGCGTTCTTCGGCGGCTTGGCGGCTAAGGAAGTTTGCAGGTCGGAACGCGCGCCACGCCCGCAGGGCGCGCCAGGAGGCGGAGGGCGCGCCAATGAGGCGGCGGTTCAGAGCTCGATTTGGGTGCCGATTTCGAGCACGCGATCGGTGGGAATGCCGAAGAAGAGCGTGGCAGGTTGCGCGTTGCGCGCCAGGAACGCGAACAGGCGCTCGCGCCAGATGGCCATGCCTTGTTTTTCGCTCGCGAGCAGCGTCTCGCGACCCAAAAAAAACGTCGTGTGCTCGAGCGCGTAGCCGGGCACGTTGCCGTGAGCCAAGAGC
The DNA here is from genome assembly GCA_035318565.1 of Polyangiaceae bacterium. Lineage (GTDB taxonomy): Bacteria > Myxococcota_A > Polyangia > Polyangiales > Polyangiaceae > DATDJP01. The sequence continues at coordinate 10,967 of DATHEN010000499.1, read as the reverse complement.
GCGGGGATGTTGGGATCCTCCATGAAGCCGTAGCGCGCCACGACACGCACGAACCCCTCGGGCAGCTCTTCGACCGTCAAACGCTCGTCTGCGGATACGCGTGCGACCTCTTGGGTGACCACGGTCAGCAGCACGACGTGCTGATGAACCACGCGGTTGTGCATGAAGTTGTGCATGAGCGCGGGCGGCGTGCCCTGGGCGTTGCTCGTCATGAACACGGCCACGCCCGGCACGCGCGCGGGGCGTTCGACGTGGATCAGCTCGAAGAAATCCGTGAGCGGCACCATCTGCTCGCGGAAGCGCTCGCTCAAGATCAAACGACCGCGCTTCCATGTAGTGAAGACGGTGAACACGCCGGCTGCCATCAACAAGGGGAACCAGGCGCCGCCCGGGATCTTGTTGATGTTGGCTCCGAACAAAGCCAAGTCCGGCACCAGGAATACGATCGTCACTGCGCTCGCGAACAACGCACTCCAGCGCCAGCGCTTGCGCGCGACGATGTACGCGAGCAGAGTCGTGATCACCATCGTAATCACGACCGCAATGCCGTACGTCGCAGCCAGGCGCGCCGACGACCCGAAGCCGAGCACGAGCCCGATCGTCGCCAGCATCATCATCCAGTTGAGCGCAGGCACGTAAATTTGCCCGATCTGGTGCGCCGAGGTGTGCTCGATTCGGAGGCGTGGCGAAAAACCGAGCATGATGGCCTGGCGCGTCAGGGAAAATGCGCCCGAAATCAACGCTTGCGAAGCTATGATCGCCGCGAGCGTCGAGAGCACGATCATCGGGTACACCGCCCAACTCGGCATCATCCTGTAGAAGGGATTCTCTGCTGCGGCCGGACTGTTGATGAGCAGCGCACCTTGACCGAAGTAGTTGAGAAGCAAAGCCGGCAGCACGAGAGAAAACCACGCCAGCCGGATCGGCTTCGCGCCGAAATGTCCCATGTCCGCGTACATTGCTTCGCCGCCAGTGACCACGAGAACTACGGACCCGAGCACGAGAAAGCCATGCATGCCCTGGTCGCGAAAGAACCGGAATGCGTAGCTGGGACTCACCGCATACAGCACGTCCGGATGATCGACGATGTTCGCTATCCCGAGCACGGCGAGCGCCGTGAACCAAGCCAAGGTGATGGGAGCGAACACCTTGCCCACGATCGCCGTGCCGCGACTTTGAACGCCGAACAGGAAGACCAAGATCACGATCGTGATCGGGATCACGTATCTCGATAGACCCGGCGCGGCGACGTCCAGACCCTCGACCGCGCTCATCACGGAAATCGCAGGAGTGATGATGCCGTCGCCGTAGAGCAGCGCTGCGCCGAATAGACCGAGCAAGATGACGATGCGGTGCCTGAAGCGGTGTTCGTGAGTCTTGGCCGACGCCAGCGCCATCAACGCCAGAATCCCGCCTTCGCCGCGGTTGTCTGCGCGAAGCACGTAGGCCAGGTACTTCACGGTGACCACCAACATCAGGGCCCAAAAGATCAACGACAGGACGCCGAGCACGTTGTCGCGTTCTGGTGCTACGGAATGCATGCCGTGCAGGCACTCGCGCATCGCGTACAGAGGACTCGTACCGATATCCCCGAACACGACCCCGAGGGCGGTCAACGACAGAATCATGAGCTGCTTGCGGCTGCCCGCAGCGTGCGGCTCAATGGCCATGACTTTCTCGGTCATCGTGGGCTCGACGGAACGCTAGCGACCTACTTGGAAGACCTCGGGACGCGCTCTCGTGCGCGAATGTTAGGCACCGCCCATTCGCCTTCGCAACTGCAATCATACGCAAAGAGGGCGAGCACCGAGCGGCGCGCAGCTGGTGGCGAAACGCCGCGCGGATCGCGCGGAAAGGGCTTTGGGGCCGCCACTTTGGAGCAAACGCCGGGCAGGGCCAACAGCGTACTTGTCGCTGCTGTGTGCTGCGCTTACGTTCTTCGCGTGGTGACTCCCGAGGTCGTGGCGCTCCGGCACGCGCGCATCCATTCGCAAGTCGAGTATGAGTGACTGGCCAATAGCCGCCGCGGCCGCTGCCGCCGAGCCGCCGTTCCTGAGTCCCGGGGTAGGGCTTCTGCTCGGCTTGTTTCTGGTGTTCCTGAACGGTTTCTTCGTCGCGGCAGAGTTTGCGCTCGTCAAGGTTCGACCGACACAGCTCGAGCCTCTCGTTGCCAAAGGAGACTTTCGAGCGAAAACTGCCCAAGAAATGGTGCGTCACCTCGACGCTTACCTGTCGGCCACGCAGCTCGGAATCACCCTGGCGAGTCTGGCCTTGGGCTGGATCGGCGAACCGGCGTTCGTCTGGGTGCTCGCGCCGATCCTCCGCGAGATCCCGGGCATGACGACCGCCATCGTGCACTCGGTGAGCCTCACCGTGGCGTTCATGGTGATCACGGTGCTCCACATCATTCTCGGCGAGCTGGCGCCGAAGTCCTTGGCGATTCGCAAGCCCACGCACACCACGCTGTGGGCGGCGGTGCCGCTGTTCGCATTCTTCAAGCTCACGTATCCGGTGATCTGGCTCCTGAATCACGGCGCCAACGGGCTGCTTCGTCTGTTCGGCATCACGCCCGTGAGCGAAGCGCAATTGAGCCACAGCGAGGAAGAGTTGCGACTCCTGCTCAGCTCCGCACCCGTGGGGCGGCTCTCGAAGCAGAAGCGCGAGCTGCTCGACAACGTGTTCGAGCTCTCGCACCGCACCGCCCGGCAGGTCATGGTTCCGAGACCGGACGTGGTTTATCTCTCGCTCGCACGCACCGTCGAGGAGAACCTGGAGACGGCACGAAACACCGGTTACACGCGTTTTCCGTTGTGCACGGACGATCTGGACCAGGTGATCGGGCTCGTGCACATCAAAGATCTGTTCACGAGCGACGCGCTGCCCAAGTCTCTCGAGGAGATACGCCGCGACATCCAGTTCATTCCCGAGACGCTCACGTTGGACCGCTTGCTACGGCGCATGCGGCAGGATCGCGTTCACCTCGCGGCCGTGGTCGACGAGTACGGCGGCGTCAGCGGTGTCGTCACCCTGGAGAACGTCCTGGAAGAAATCGTCGGGCAGATTCAGGACGAGTTCGACCAGGAGCGCCCGGAGCTAGTGAAGAAGGCCGACCGCGTCTACAACGTCTCGGGCGGCATGCTCGTGATGGACCTGGAAGACGAGCTCGACGTCGAATTCAGCGACCGGGATGAAGACACCGTCGCCGGCATCGTACTGAGCGAGCTCGGGCGCTCTCCACGTGTCGGGGACCACGTACGGGTCGGACCGCTTGATTTCGAAGTGTTGCAGGTGAAGCGTCATCGCATCCGCCTGCTGCGCATCACCGTCCTCGACGGCGAAGAAGCCAGCCCCGCCACCTGAGGGCTGCGCACTCCTCAGTGAGGGCGGGTCGCGAAGCCGTAGACGATCAGCGCTACGAACGGGACGAGCAGCCAAAGCAGCGGAATGAAAGGGCTCTTCAGTTCCCCGTCCGGATTGGCAGGGGGCTTTGCCTCAGAAGGCGAGGAAGAGGCCGAGGAGCGCGGTGTCGCCATAGCGGGCCGACCCTAGCACAGCCCTGGGCAGCTCGCCTCCACGTCTCGCGCGCGCGGCGCTCCGGATCAGGAAGGCTCGACCGAGGCGCGGATCGAAAATCCGACCTCTGCGCCGCGCGGCGAACGGTTCTGCGCCCACGCCCGGCCAGCGTGCGCCAGCGCAATCCGGCGCACGAGCGCCAGACCGAGCCCGAGCGATGCGCCACTGCTGCTCGACTTTCCGCGCACGAAGGATTCGAACACGCTGGGTAAATCAGACGCCGAGAAGCCCGGGCCGTCGTCCTCCACCACGAACCCGAGCTGCCCTTCGCGCGCGCCAATCCAGAGCCGGGTCGGCCCGCCAGCGTGGCGAACGGCGTTTTCGAGCAGATTGGAAAGACCGCGCGCGATCAGCGTGGGATCAGCCGGTACTCGCAGCTCGGGATCGCACTCGAGAATTTCGAGGTCGAGCCCCGCCCGCGTGATGACCGTACGCGCCAGGCTGCATACGTCGAGCTCGCGCACGTCCAGCATCGAGAAGTCCAAGCGCGAGCTGGCCAAGAGCTTCCCGGTGAGCTCGTTGATATCGTAGAGCTCGCGCTCCATGCCGTCCAGCTGAGCGAGCGCGAGCTCGTGACTCGGCGCGTCTCGCGTGAGCTCCAGCAGCAGGCGCAAGCGCGAAAGCGGCGAGCGGATCTCGTGCGAAACTACCGCGAGCAGCTCGCGCTGATCGTCCATCTGCTTTTGGATGCGGGCGGCCATGTCGTTGATGGCATCGGCCAAGATGCCAATTTCCCCGTAGCGGCTGCGGTGCAGCGCAACACGCGTGGCGAGATTCCCCCCTCCGATCGCGTTGGCCACGCGCACCAGCTCACCCAGCGGACGCGTCAAGCGACGCGCGATGAATCCGGAAGCCGCCCACAGCGTCGCACCCGCTGCGAAGAGCGCCAGCAGAAACGGCCCGCGCGGCCCGGCACGAAACCACTGAGCGCTGCACACTCGCACGAGGCCGAGCCGTCTGCCGGCGCGCTCGATCGGCAAGCTGAGCTCCGACTTTTCGCAGTCTCGGCCGTATACCGCGAGCGCGTGCCCCTGCGCGTCCTCGAGCACGAAGTCGAAACCGAGTTTCTCGGACACCGATCGCGCAAGGCGATCCCGCCTGCCCGCGTCGTCCCAGACCAGCTCGAACTGCTCCGCGGCGAACGCCCGTACACGCGCCAGGCCCTCGTGATAGCCCGTATGCGCGGGCGCGTGCAGCGCAAACACCAGCGCGACCACGACGCCCGTAATCAGAATGGACGCACCGAACCACACGAAGATGCGGCGATGCAGGCGCTGGCGCACGAAGCGAGAAACCGGAGTCACGGCGGCTCCCGTGGCAGCACGTAACCCACGCCGCGCACGGTACGAATGCGTTGCGGGTGCTTGGGATCGTCCCCGATCTTCTTGCGCAGACGCGAGATGTGCACGTCCACCGTGCGTTCGCCCACGATCACGTCGGTGCGGCCTGCCTCGGTCAACAGCATGCTGCGCGGGATCACCCTCCCGGCACGGCGGACCAAAGCCAGAAGAATGTCGAACTCGAGCCCCGTCAGGTCGACGCTACGGCCATCGACCTGCGCCGTTCGTGCGCCCAAGTCAATCACCACGCCCCCGGCGCTCAGACGTTCCAGGCTGGGATCCGGCTGCATGCGCCGCAGCACCGCGCGCAGACGAGCCAGGAGCTCGCGCGGACTGAAGGGCTTCGCGACGTAGTCATCGGCCCCGAGCTCCAGCCCGACGACCCGGTCCGTTTCGTCTCCGCGCGCGGTGAGCATGATCACCGGGATCGTGGTGAACGCGCGCAGCTTCTTCAACACCGTGAGGCCGTCGGGCGGCGGCATCATGACGTCCAGCAGCACGACGTCGAAGCCGTCCGATCCGAGCATCGAAAGGCCATCCAGGCCGTTGCTCGCGTGCGCAACATGGACACCATGTTGCTCCAGATAGCTGTGCAAAAGCTCGAAGAGCCGCACGTCGTCGTCTATCACGAGAGCACGAATCGCCATCACTCAGCTTTCGCCGATCGCAGGGAGTCCTCGGGAGATTCTAGTGTCCTGAGTCTCGCATATCGCCAAAGAAGTCGTGCGGCCGCAGCAGACTCAGGACACGCAGGAAAAGAAAGTTGGTGACTAGAGCAGCCCAGAGCTGAATTTCGAGCCCGGAAATGGGGTTCCGGGCCGAGACTCAGCCATGACAATGGTCAGCGTTTCTGTGCTCGAAGCGCGGCTTCCGTACACAGGTCAGCGACGTGTTGCTCGAAATGCGCGCGCCTCTCCCAGCCGTGCCGGCCCGGGCAGCGCAAGTGAGAGATGCCGGCCGCGAATCCAGCGACCGTGCCGAGCGCCAGGAGCGCAATCAATATTCTGCGTTTCATGGGGTACTCCTCGGGTGCGAGTCGCGGTCAGACATGACTCGGGCCTGCATTTCGAAAGTAGCGCCATGGCCCTTTTTCGATCAGCTCGGCCAGGCGAGCCCGCTGATGTTCGTCGAGCACGGCGTGAACTCGCGCCAGAGCGCCGACGACGGCGCGCCGCAGTTTGTCGAGGCCGTCATCTTGACGAGCGAAGAGCTCACCCATGCTGGTCTCGTCGAAGTAGTCGCCGCGCATGGCCTTTGCCACGTCGCTGCGTGAGGCGAAGAAGTCGTCCCGTACGCCGTGCGCCTCTCGGAAAAACTCGTTGATGGCGCTCCGGATCTCCTTTTCCTGACCAGGCGATGTGTCGAGCGTCTCGAACAATCGCCGAGCGAAGCCACTCATGCCTGCTTTCCGGCTGAAACGACCGAAATGCCCGCCGCGCCCGCAGCTCCGGCCACCGCGCAGCATGTAAATCAGCCCCAGCAAGCAGGCGACACCGATGAAAAATCCGAACATCACAGACCTCCTTGCCCGTGAGCATGGAGCCGCTCCGTTAAGCCCGTTCTCGCGCTCGTGTTAAGAAATGTGAAGGACGGCCTTTTGCGCACCAGCGCGCGCTCTCCGTCACTTGAGCATGGCGATTTTCGGCACGACGATCAGCGTGGCCACGGCGGAGTGTTCGAGAATTTCCTCGTTTTCGTAGCCGAAGAACATGCGGTTCTTCACCGCGCGGTTCTCGGCGCCGAGCACGACCAAATCATACTGGCCCGCCCCAATTTCGCGCGTCAAGGCGGTCTGCGATTGCTCGTAGTTCAGGTAGAGGACACGTGGCTCGATCTCGCTCACGCGGAACACGGGCGAGATGCGCGCCAGCTCCTCCTTTTGCCGGAGCTCCGTGGGGTCGGACACGAGACCCGCAGGCGCGCCCTCGCCCTCCGCGGGCGCCGTGGCGCGGCCGGCGTCCGGTGACGGATCCGCGCTCGGTTTGGCTCCGCTGCGCTGCGCGTTGATTTCGCGCGCCCGTATCAGCGCTTGCGCGATGTCGGCCGGCATGAGATCGCCGGGCAAGGTGTCCGCGCTCTCCTCGACGATCTGCCGGGTGGGCGCCTGACGCTCGCTGATCACGGCCAAGGTGAGCGCTGCGCCGGTGGCCTCGGCGTAGCGCAGCGCGAACTCTGCCGCCACGCGCGCCACGGTGCTGCCGTCGAAGGGTACGATCAGGCGCTTGTAGGTGACGTCCGGCGCGCGCGCGGCTTTGACGATGACCACGTGACAAGGAGCGTGCACGACGACCTCTTCGAGCACGCGTCCGCCGACCTTCGGGCCGCGGCCGGAAGCGCCGATCATGATCACGTCGACGCCTCGCGTGGCTTCTTCGATGATGGTGCGCGCCACGTTCTGGCTCGCCAGCTCACGGACTCGCGGCGCAGCGCCGCCCGCTGCGAGGGACTGGATCGCGCCGAGGTGCGTGCTGAGGCCGCGGCCCGCTTGATTGCGCGTAAAAAGGCCGCGCAGCGAATGAAACCAGGGGAACGATTTCAGGTCGATGAACAGCACCTCGGGGCGGTTGTCGCTGCGTTTGGAGATCTGCAGCGCTATGCGCGCCGCCTCCAGAGCGTTCGGTCCTGCCGCGGTCGGGACCAGAATCCGCAGCCGCGATGGGTCGAAGACTCCGCGCGATTCCTCGAACAGGATGCGTTGCGCTTCCTCGTGCGTCATGCGCACCCTGCGCATGATGAGCCGCAAGCCAACCGGCGCCATGAAAGACGTGCCGATCGCGACCATCACGATGATCGAGAACATCTGCTGATTCAGGATGCCGAGTGATAGACCGATGGTCGCGACGACGAGCTCCATGGCGCCCCGCGCATTCATGGCGACCGCGATGGAGAGCGCCTCCCAGAAGCTCATCCCACCCCAGAGTCCACCGATGGTGCAACCGATCAGCTTGCCGAGGCACGCGATCAGCAACACCATCCCCAGCATGTATCCGCCGCCAAGCGACCAGAGGTCCACCTTCAAGCCCACGATGCCGAAGAACACCGGAGCCAGAATCGAGAACACGAACGACTCCAGACGGTGAACGGTTTCGTGCTGGAGGTGCGCTACCTGCCGCAGCACGGTACCGGCAATGAAGGCCCCAAACACCGCGTGTATGCCGATCTTCTCGCTGACGGCAGCGCACAGCATCGTGACGGCGACGATCACCACCAGATCATTGTCGGGAGCGCGCGCGCGAGTCGCGATCACTCGCAACACGAAGCGCAGCAGCGGGTAGACCACGAACGCCATGGCCAGAAGAAACCCGGTCATGTACGCCAGCGTCAGCCCCAGCGAGCCGAGCTGAATGGCGCCCCCCTGCGCCGCAGCACCGGCGATAACCGACAGAATCAGCCAACCGGCGGTGTCGTCCACGACGCCGGCGGAGAGAATCACCAAACCGATGTTTCGCTTGGTGAGGTCCAGATCCATGAGGATCTTCGCGATCACGGGCATGGCGGAGATGGCCATGGCGGTCGCCAGAAACGCGCTGAACAGACCGCGCTGGTCCGGCTGGGCCAGGTAGCTTTCCGGCATCCACATGCCGAGCCCGAAACCCATCGCGAAGGGGACCACCATGCCCATGGCCGACGCCACGAGCGCAGCTCGGCCGAGGTTCTTGAGCAGGCGCAAGTCGGTCTCGAGCCCGGTCAGCAGCAGCAGCAGCACCATGCCGAGCAGGCCAACCACTTCGAGCAGCTGAAACTGCAGCGCTTCCTGGGGAAAAATCAGCGCAAAAGCAGCTGGGGCATAGTGGCCGAAGACGCTGGGCCCGAGCACGATGCCTGCCAGGAGCTCGCCGACCACAGCGGGCAGGCCGAGTGCGCGCGCTACCACGGCACCCAGCCGGGCCACCAGGAGCAGCAATGCGAGCTGAATCAGCAGCAGAAAGACGGAATGACCGGGGATCGGCGTTAGAGCGGCAACGGTCATCGGGCAGCGTCTTACGTGGCGCGTGCAATCCGAGGGCAAGTCCAGTGCGGAGCACACGAGGGCGCGCCACCACCGGCGTCTAGCTCTGGGTTACCGGGGCCCCCAAACTTGTAAGACTTTCGTGCAATGTGCGCCAAGAGTTCTTAAACAGGAAAGAGCAGCCTGTCTTCGAAAATTCAATGTCAAGGCGGGCTTGCAGTCCGCGCCAGAATGCGAAAAGTTTTCAACGTGCGGCCGGAGCACCCGATAAAAACCGGGTACGAACCCGCCCCCCGACGTACTAGCCTAGCCGCCTACATGGAGGAACCATGCGATTGTTGACAGCCCTTATCCTCGCTTCTACCGGATTCATCGCCGCATGCGGCGGAGGCCCCAAGCCGGAAGCACAGGCCGCAGAATCTCAAGCGGCCATCAGCGCCGCGGAAGCCGTGGGTGCGCAAAGCTTCCCCAAAGCCGCGCTCCACCTCAAAATGGCTCGCGATCAGGTGAAGACCGCCGAGCTGCTCATGGCTGATGGCGACAACGACGAGGCCAACCTCGTTCTTCAGCGCGCCGAAGCCGACGCCGAGCTCGCGCTCGCCCTGGCGCGCGAAGAGAAGGTGCGCGCTGAAGCACGCGAGGAATTGAAGAAGGTCGATGAGCTGAAAGAGAAGTGAGCAAACTTAAGCCCTTAGAGGAGAAGAAGATGAAGGCAAACAACAAAGCGCTCACATTCATGAGCGGGGCGCTCACCGGTCTCGTGATCGTGGCATGCGGCTCGGCTCAGCCCACCCCGGAGCTCGTAGATGCCCGCCGCGCCTACGATCAAGCCCGCTCCAGCCCCGCCGCTCAGCTCGTGCCGGATCAGCTGCTCAACGCCAAACAGGCGCTCGACCGCGCCGAAGCGGCCCATCAAGAGGACTCGGGGTCCACGATGGAGAAGAGCATGGCGTACATCGCGCAGCGCAAGGCCGCCCTGGCCGTTTCGCTGGCCGCCTACTCGCAGGCGCAGCGCGACAAGCAGACCGCCGATCAGAAGTACAAGGATACGCAGGACGCCCTGCGCAAGTCGGCGCGCAGCGACCTGGAAGCGAACCAAGCGCAGCTCGAGCGCGTGCGGCGTGAGCTCAACGCTCAGAGCAGTCAGGTAAGCGAGCAGGCTCAAGCGCTGAAGAAGCAGGAATCCGAGCTCGCGGCCCGACAGAAGGAGCTCGAAACCGAGAAGGCGGCGCGCGCAGAAGCCGAAAAGAAGGCGGCGGCAGCCATGGCCAGCTTGCAGGAAATCGCGCGCATCAAGGAAGAACAGCGCGGCATGGTGATCACGCTGGACGGCTCGGTGCTGTTCGCCACAGGCAAGACCGCGCTCTTGCCGATCGCCGAGCAGAAGCTCGGCAAGGTGGCCGAAGTGCTGCAAAATCAGGACGACAGCAAAATGATCACCGTCGAAGGGCACACCGATTCGGTGGGCAGCGACTCCAACAATCAGGCCCTATCTCAAGCCCGCGCCGAGTCAGTGCGCGCGTTCTTGGTGAGCCGGGGCGTGCCGTCGCCGCGCATTCGCGCCGTCGGACGCGGTGAGAGCGTGCCAATCGCCGACAACAAGACGGTCGAGGGCCGCGCGAACAACCGTCGCGTCGAAATCATCGTCGGAAACTGACGCTGATGGCTCACAGAACCTCGGCCTCGGAGTGATCCGGGCCGGGGGCTCCTGCGCCGCGCTATGCGCGGCGCAGCCGTTTCAGGTGCCCGATGAGCGCGTTCGTGGAGCTGTCGTGGGACGAGATGGGCTCGTCCGTCCGAAGCTCCGGGACGATAGCGCTGGCCAGTTGCTTGCCGAGCTCCACTCCCCACTGGTCGAAGCTGTTGACGTTCCAGACCACGCCTTGAACGAAGATCTTGTGCTCGTAGAGCGCAATCAAGCGGCCCAGCGTGCGCGGATCGAGCTTTCGCCCGAGTAGCGAGTTGGTGGGGCGATTACCCGAGAATACCTTGTGGGGCACGAGCGCGTTCCGCGACGCTTCGTCGAGGTTCGTACGCGCGAGCTCCGCCCGCACTTCGTCCGTGCTCTTACCGCACATCAGCGCTTCGGTCTGAGCGAAGAAGTT